>DATEME010000154.1:0-7271 GCA_035275865.1 Candidatus Acidiferrales bacterium
AGAAGCGTTGCAGATAATGTCTCGATTTCTCGCGTCGGGTAGGCGCGGCAATCGCGTGCACCTTGAAGCTGCGCGGATCGAGGGCCCAACCCAGCCGACGCACTACGCCGCCTTTCCCTGCTGTATCCCAGCCTTCGAGTACTATTATCGCGCGATGCGAGGTGCCAAGGTATGCTTGCTGCACGCGCTGCAAGGTTGCCTGCAACTCGGTTAGTCGGCGCTCATAGTCGGCGAACTTTACCTCTGGGAACCGCTTAATCGCATCAAGCTGAGGACGCCCGCTTACGAGGAAGTCCGTGGAGTTCATTTCATCTCTATCATTGTGGGCCTCGCCTTAGAGTCCGCAGATGGCTCCTCAAGCGACGGCGCATGGTTCTGCTCCCTCGCGGGTTTGTCTTCTATGCAAGGTTGAGCCGATCAGTGTCGAACATTGCAACGTAGCCACAGCCTTGGGCACCGTCAACTTGTCGCATCGGGTCAGCTGAATTTAGATTGACCGACAATGGATTGAGAATCTATTGCCAACCCACACTGCAGATTTCGGCCCAGATCTGGAATTTCTGGGTCCTGGAAGCTCTGTGCTCGGCGGCAGTGACGTGATCGCGGCGGAGATGGAAGAGATTGTTGATCTGATCGTGGGCGGAGAGGAACCGCTGCGCCTGGCCGGCCGATTTGAACTGCTTCATCTGCCGCTCTCGTCGGCGCGTCGGCTGGTGCGAGTTTTCCGCTCTGTTGTTGAGCCCCTTGTGCTGGCGATGCTCGAAGCCGGGCATGATCTCTCTCTTGGCCGCGCCGTAGCTACTTTCCGGCGCAAAAAGCCTGTTTTCCAAAGGCGGCGTCAGAATCTCCGGCCGTGCATCCGACGAATGACAAAACCCGCCGGTTTGTTCCCGGCGGGAAGGCGCCATTTGAGTTGATGAGTGCGGGAAGAGATCACTCGGCCGACTGCTTGGTCATGGCACAGCTGATATTGACGAGATTATCGGCGATCACGCCGAGACCCACCCAGCGCTGCATCCCGGCCTCCCCTTTGTAGAGGCTGCGCCTGAGGCCATGTCGTCGCTTGACGACACTGATGCGACCCTCGGAGCCGGTGCGCCACTTCTGGCCGTTGCGGAACCACCGCTTCTTCTGTTCGCGCCGGCGCTTGGGGCTGCGGGTAGAGCGGTTGGGAATGCAAACCCGTTTGACGCCTTTGGCTTTGGCGGCGGCCTCGTTCTTGGCCGAGTAGAAAGCAGCATCGGCGGCCGCCAGGTGCGGGGTGCGCCCCAGCTTTTCTTGATGGGTCTCGATTGCGGCGATCAACAGGTCGCAATCGCTGGGCCGCCGCTCATAGACCTGGTAGTCGATGATGATCTGGTTCTCCGCCTCCTGCAGTTTGACCATTTTGCCAAATTCGGTCGGCTTGCCGGCCTTGCCCTTGCGAATCACTTCGGTGGACGGCTCAAACAGGCTGACGATCTTGCCCTCGGCATGGGTGTCACCGGCGAAGATGCGCGCTTTGGTCTGCCGCATCACCTGCTGCACCAACGGCACCTTTTGCTCGATCTCGCGGCGCAGCCCCTCAAGCACGATCTGCCCGTCGATGTCGGCCGCGTGCTTGACGCCATTGCCGATCTGCGTCGCGAAGCGCTTGGCCTGTCCGACGACCCGGCTGGTCGTCTCCAGTAAACTGCGGTAAGCGCGCGTCAGCTTTGCGCCGCTCTGGCAGCCCTTGGCACGTGCTGCGCGGGCGATCTCCAATGCCCGTAGTTTGACGCTGCGGCTGCGGTCGCGCAGTTTAGCGCCGACATCGCCGGCAATCTTGGTGATCTTCTTCATCGTGCGGGTCAGCACCCGCACCCCATCCTCCAACAAGCTGCTGTCGGTGGGATAGTGGATGTTGGTCTCGACCACGGTGGTGTCGACGCGCAGGCGTCGGCCTTCGGCGACGCGCTGGTCGCGTGCGATCTGCACGATCCGTTCATGGATCTGCTTGACCACGTCCGGCCCCACGGCCACCCCCCATCGCCCCATGGTCTTGGCATCGGGCATCTTTTCGCCGCCGACCCGGGTGAAATCGCGGTAAACGAGATTGGCGCGCACCTCGCGTTCCAGTACCGCGTAACTCCAGTTGCGCATGTGCTTGAGCACCAGTAGCCGCAACACGATCTCGGCGGGAACGCCGGGTCGGCCGAGGGTGCGGCTGTGCGGGTGCCGCTTGGCCAGGATCTCGTGGATGGCCGCCACGATCAGCCGGTCGCTCAAGATCTGGTCGGCGTGCTTCATCCAGGCTTCGTGCAGATCCTTGACCTCTTCGGCGATCAGTCCGTCGCCAAAGCTGCGCTGCGCCCGGCAGGTTTTAATCACGCTGCACCGCCGCCACGAAGCGGCGATTGAGGCGCGGTGACCTCGGCATCGCCGGCTTTCCCTGGAAGCCCGTCTTTGATCAGTTCCCATTGATCGTCGGGCAGTCGATATCGGGTCATGGGGTCAGCCTTGTTTAAAGCTGACTCGCTATTATTCACATAAATTGTCAGCGATCTAGACTCTTTTTACGATCTATATTATCAATCGGGACTCGCGTTACGTGCATTCTTTAAGTAATTGACGGCACGCCACACGCCCTAGCCTACAAAATTGTCCGTCCTTGCAGCTCCGTGGCCTCGGGTGCCCTTTTTGATCAAGGTGTTAGACCTGCTATTTTTGCGCCGGAAAGTAGCTAGCCGACTCGGTTAAAGGCCCTGGTGCGGCACGGAGCCGATGACCACTGGCGGAGGTGCTGGGGGTGAGCGCCGACGAAATTCGGGCGAGGGACAGCCCCGATTAGGCGACCCAGCCAGCGCCGTCTTATCCAAGGTGAGGTCGATGAACGGCAACAGTGGGGTCCACAGCCGACCTTCGCCGGGACCGGCGCAAGCGACAAAGTCGCGCCGGTTCCCGCCGTTCGCGGGACTCCAATGGAACCGCCGGAGTTGACCCCCGAGCGACCTTCACGACCTCGCCGGTAGATCGCTGGGTCGGTTGGGAAGCGGACATACCACGACGATCGGTTACATTAATGATCAACCGTCTCCCTCGCGCCGTCGCCGCTTCGCGCTATTGGCCGGTTTGGGCGCGGCGGATGATCTGACTCGCCGCCGAGACGAAAATTGGCTGACTGGCACGGAGGCCGCAATCTCCGGAACAGAGTCAGATCGGCGGCGAGCGGACACGGTGGCTTTGGTTTGTGCCTTTCGGATTCCGGCCGAGGGCTTCGCTGTTGCAGGTTTCGTTGCGGATTTGGTTGGGGCGGCAACGGTCTTTTTCGCTGCTGACCGGGTGGGTGCCATCGTGTTCTTCTGAGCCGCCTGGGCCGACCAAGCCTTGGTTGAAGTCTTCGCCGTGGGCCTGTGTCCCCGCTCGGAGCCTGCTTTCTTTTTGTGGGCGGGCGTCACCGCATTGGCCCTGGCCTCAACTGCGGGAGCAGCGGCTACAGCCAGGTTCTCAACCACGCTTTTGCGCGTTTTCTTTCGGGGACCGGCCGATGTGGCTGCGGCCTCCTCCATGTCGAGACCGAACAGTGCCGCGAGATCGTCACCAACCAGGGTTTGCGCCGTGTCGCGCTTCGTCCGCGTGTCTGGCAGAGCGCTCCCTAGATCGGATAGCAGTTCAGTCTCGTCGACCGCACGCAATCGAAACAACAACTCTGGGCTTTCATCGAGCCGCGCGCCGACGCCATAGAGCACCGCTGCGATGTGCTTGCACATCGACGCATAGTCCGCGCAACTGCAAGTGAACCGGATTTCCGATGGCCGCGGAAACAGGCCGGTATCCTGACGGCACAGCCGCTCCATCACCCCTTTGGAAAATCTCCCTTGCAGCAGTTCCACCAGGGAGTCGATCCCGCCCGAACAGTCGGCGCAAAGCGTCTTCCAGCGGGCCGGGCCCACGTTTCCGATGCTGACCTTGACCTTATAGATCTTCGACCCGCTGACAATCGCCGTTACCTCGCGGGGTGCGATCTGTAGATCGACTACCGAGCCGTTGCGCACGTAGGTGCGCCCCCGCGGTAACCGGTTCTCATAATCGCGATAACTCTCCAGGTTGTCACACCACGCCTTGCCCCAGAACGTTCTGGCAATCTGGCGTCCCTCGATCTTCACCGGCAAGAGCACGGCGCCCTTCTTGCGGAGTTTCTCCATCTCGCGTTCGGCTTTGCGGCGGCGCGCCGCGACGGGCACATAGGGCGCCCACCCTCCGAAGGAGCGCGACATCAGCGTTACTCCTTCATCGCGGAGTTAAGATCTAAGCTGACCATTCGCATGATGTCGTCATTGGTCATCTCGGTCAGGTTGATCTCGTCGCCGCCTGTCAAAAGTTCATCCGACAAGTCCTGCTTCGAGTCGATCAAGGCGTCAATCTTCTCCTCTACCGTACCGCGGCAGATGAACTTGTGTACCAGGACGTTCTTCTTTTGGCCGATCCGGAACGCCCGGTCGGTAGCCTGGTTCTCGACCGCTGGATTCCACCAGCGATCGAAATGCACGACATGGGATGCCGCGGTCAGGGTCAAACCGGTGCCGCCTGCCTTCAGTGACAGCACGAAGAATGAGACCGCCTCATCTTCCTGGAAACGCCGCACCAGGTTTTTGCGGTTCTCCACCGCGGTCTGACCGTGCAGCACCATGCCGGTGCGGCCGAAAATCTGCCCCAGGAAGGTGGCCAGCGGCCCGGTCATCTCGCGGAACTGCGTGAACACCAGCATCTTCTCCTGCCGCGCGGCGACGACCTCGGCGATTTCACGCAGGCGTGCCCATTTGCCGCTGTCTTTCTCCGCCCAAACATTGTCATTCAGCCATTGGGAGGGATGGTTGCAGACCTGCTTGAGCCGCATCAGCATCGCCAGGACGATGCCCTTCCGCTGAATGCCTGTCGATGCCTCAAGGCTCTTTGCAAGGTCTTCGACAGCCTGGCCGTACAGCGCCGCTTGCCGGCGCGACAGCCCGCACAGCGCCTTGATCTCGGTCTTGTCAGGAAGGTCGGCGATGACCGACTTGTCGGTTTTCATCCGACGCAGGATGTAGGGCCGCACTAGCTCACGCAGCGGGCCGTAGGGATTATGCGTCCGCTCGGCCAGTCTTTTGGTATAGCGGGTGAATTGTTTGGCGTTGCCCAAAAGACCCGGGTTGATGAAATCGAAGATCGACCACAGGTCGCCGAAGTGATTTTCGACCGGCGTCCCGGTCAGCACGATCCGCGCCCTTGCCTTCAGCGCCTTCGCCGCTTTGGTCTGACGGGCGTTCGGATTCTTAATCGCTTGCGCCTCATCCAGAATGACAAACCGCCAATCTGCCTCCGCGAACACAGGGATACGCAGTAGAGAGCCATAGCTTGTAATTGCCAGATCATAGTCCGACGCCTGTTCGGCGGTGAAAGCCTTCACCTGATCCGCCGGCATCGCCGAAGGATGCACGATCGCAGCCTTCAGGCCGGGGGCGAATTTTTCGATCTCCGCTGCCCAGTTGGCCAGCAGGGAGGCTGGCGCCACCAATAGGCTCGGCCGGGGACTGGCGCCGCGCGCCTGTTCAACCAGCAGCAAAGATAGCACCTGGATTGTCTTCCCGAGACCCATGTCGTCGGCCAGGCAGGCGCCGAGACCAAGGCCTGCCAGCAGGTCCATCCAACGGGTTCCCGCTTTCTGGTAGGGACGCAGCGTCCCCCGCAGCGCTGGGCCGGGATCGACTCCATCCCCGTCCGGCGCGCGTAATTCCTTCAGCGTCTGCTCCAACCAGGGGCCGGCGGTTACGCGCGCCCAGCCGGTGTCGGTCGCGGCCGGGTCGTCCCGGGTAACGCCGGCGCCGGCCAGCATCCGCATCGCCTCCGCGAAGGTGAGGCCATCGCGGGCCGCGAGTTTCTCGGCTGCGTGGAACTGTTCCATTGTGCGTTGAAGCCGCGCCCGATCGACCTCGACCCATTGACCACGCAGCAGCACGAGGTTCTCGGTACCGGCGAGCAGGGTCGCAACCTCGACCTCGGTGAGTGGCTCGCCGTCCAGCATGACGCCCATCTGGAAATCGAGCAGCCCGTCCAGCCCGACAGCCGACGGCGCCCGGCTACCGACTGTTGCGGTTACCTGCGGTCGGGCGGGACGGCTGGCGCGCCAAGACACGGGCATGCGCACAACCACCCCGGCGCTTTCAAGCTCGGGGACACTCTGGAGGAAGCGCGACGCCTCCGTGGGTCCCCAGCGCAGCGGATGAAAGATATCCCCAGCATCGATCATCGGCTTCAACCAGGCGCAATGTTCCGCGGCGCGTTGCACCGGCAGGAGCAAGGATAGCAACTTGTCCCGGTTCGCCGCTCCGGCGTATTCGCGCAGTGCTTGGCCGAGGGGGACGTGCTGTACCTTCGCCTGGGCGGACAGGCGGGTGGTGTAGGTCGCCATGAAGGCGAAGGGCTGGTCGGGATCGCGGCGGTTTTCCGCCAGATTGAAATGCACCCGACCGACCAGGTTCCATGCCCGATTCAGGGTGGTCAGGAAGGCCTGCAATCCGACCTTTGCGGCGGCAAGAGACGCAGCGAAGGCTCGCTGCATCTCATCCCACAACGCCAGCAAGACATCCTGGGTCAGATATTCGGCCCCCGCCATAATCGGCGCGGTCAACACCAGAGATGAGAGTTCCGCAGCAGTTGGCGCCGGTACACTCGGCAGCTTTCGAGACCCCTCCGCTTCCATGCCGGACGCGTGCAGACAAAGCGACCCGACGTACAGGGCCGCGAAGTCACGCCACCAAACAAACAAAGGAGGCAATGCCTGCCCCACCTCGGCTGCGCCGAGCCACACCAGCCCATATCCTGTCCCCCGAGCAAACGCGTCGATCAGACGAATCGACGCCGCGGCGTCGATGTCCGGCCCATCATCCTGGTCCTCGACGCTAAGGCGTCCGTGAGGTGTTAACCGCAATCCGAGTCTGGACATGCGGCTATTTTAAAATCGGTTTCCGATCTGGTGTAGCAGTCGAACAGCCAGACAGATTTATATGCCCAGTGGCAGACGCGTTGCGGCAAGCGGGAATACCGGAGTGATGACCGCGACCCGCCGCTTCGCCGCGATCCTTGCCACGGATGCGCGAGGGTCCGCTATCAAACCATGGGATCATTGGCCGGGGAAATCGGGAACGGCAGCTCGCCACCCTTCTGAGGCCTCCGAGCTAACGCTGGGCAAGGACCGAAATGGGGCAACAAGACCAGTTCCGTCACCAGGACTGAGCGACCTCTCTGCGTTCAGAAAGCAGACCTTTGCCGGAACG
>DATEME010000155.1:0-1266 GCA_035275865.1 Candidatus Acidiferrales bacterium
AGATCGAGCCCGCTCGGGAAGCTCCCCCGCCGCGCGTGGTCAATCTGATGGATGCGCTTCGCGCCAGTATCGATGCGGAGGAAAAGAAGGCTCCGGCACCCAGTACGCGCGCTCGCCGGCCTGCTAAGAAGAAGGCAACTCGATAAGTGAGTCGCTCCGGCGACTATGGGCGTGATGACCGTTACTGGATTGGACAGTTCGGCGCTCAGAAGTACGGTCGCCTTTACGGGCCGTCTCGCCTGCATGACACGGGCAGAAGCGTTTGAAGTGGTGCGTTCGCATGGCGGAACGCCCAGCCAAACGGTCACGCGACAAACTAATCTGCTCGTTGTTGGCGAACTTGGGTGGCCCCTATTGGACGATGGACGACCATCCAACAAGCTGAGCAGAGCCGGCACCTACGGGGTTCCAGTGGTGAGCGAGCGGCGCTTTCTCGAATGGATCGGGAAAGCGGTTCCCGACAGCTGGCATAGGACCTATTCGGCCGACCAGATTGCTGCGTTGAGCAAGCTTTCCAGCAACACCATTGACGAGCTTGTGCGGTTCGGGTTGCTCGATCCTCGAGGTGGTCTGTTCGGATTTCGCGATTTGGCAAGCGCTCGGCAGGTCTCAAGTCTGTTTGCGAATGGGATTGGACTGTCTGAGATCATTCGCAGCGTGAAGGAGATCAGGGCATGGCTCCCGGAAGCCGACCTGTCCAATTTGCGGCTGCATGCCGCCAGTCCCCACGCCATCGAAATCGAACAGCCCGAGGGGCGAACCGATAAGCGCGGGCAGTTTGTGCTGCCGGTCAGCCCGCCTAAGCAGAATGCCGATGCTCTATTTGAGCAAGCACAAGCGGCAGAGGAGACCGGAGACGTTGCCGAAGCCGAGCGCCTCTACCGCCTCTTGATGAAATGCGATTCCACCGATGCGGCGCCATCGTTCAATCTCGGAAATATGCTTCGGGCTAACGGTCGGAACGTTGAAGCGGAAGCGGCGTTCCGCGCTGCGACGCGCGCTGACCCGTTTTTCGCGGAAGCTTGGTACAACCTTTCCGACTTGCTGGACGAGCAGGGCCGGTCAGAAGCCGCAATCAATTGTCTGCGCGGTGCGCTCCGGGCCGCGCCGGACTATGCCGACGCGATGTTCAATCTTGCGCTGCTGCTACAGCGACGCAACAAGCACGCGGAGGCGGCGGAGTACTGGCGGCGCTATCTCGCCAAGGACGGCAAATCTGAATGGGCAGCACGGGCGCGTCGGTCCTTAAAATTCTGCGAAATGCAA
>DATEME010000156.1:0-10981 GCA_035275865.1 Candidatus Acidiferrales bacterium
GATTTTCTGATTGGGTGCCGCGGCGATGCGGTCCCGCGGGAATCGCATTAATACCCTCCGTTTTCTCTCACTGTGGAGAAATCACGAGCGCTCGGTTTTCGGAAAGGACTCATAGGAAATGGGAGGAAGACTGGCTGGAAAGACAGCGTTGATTACGGCAGCGGCGCAAGGAATCGGACGCGCGTCGGCGCTCGCTTTCGCGGACGAGGGCGCATCCGTTTGGGCGACCGATATTAACGAAGGAGCGCTGAAAGCGCTGGCCGCTGAACGGCCTGGCGTGCGCCCTCGGCGGCTGGACGTGCGCGATTCCCAAGCCGTGGAGAGCATTGCCAAAGAGTTGGGTGCGATTGATGTGCTGTTCAATTGCGCCGGGTTCGTACATCAGGGAACGATTTTGGATTGCGCCGAAAAAGACTGGGATTTTTCGTTCGATTTGAATGTGAAATCGATGTACCGGATGTGCCGCGCGTTTTTGCCTGCGATGCTGGCGGCGGGCCACGGGAACATTATCAATATGTCTTCGATCGCTTCGAGCGTGAAGGGAATACCCAACCGGTTCGTCTATACGGCTTCAAAGGCCGCGATTGTTGGGCTGACAAAGTCAATCGCGGCGGATTTCGTGAGCAAAGGCATTCGCTGCAATGCGATTTGCCCGGGGACGGTGCAGACGCCGTCGCTGGACGAACGGATCGCGGCGCTTGGGAGTGACGTCGAGAGGACGCGATCGGATTTCATCGCGCGGCAGCCGATGGGACGAGTGGGACGGCCCGAGGAGATCGCGGCGCTCGCGGTGTATCTCGCGTCGGACGAATCGAGTTTTACGACCGGCCAGATCCATGTGATCGACGGCGGATGGACGATGTGATCCAGGCAGGCAAATCGGAGGAAGAATGAAACTGTTGCGGTATGGCGACGCGGGGCGCGAAAAGCCGGGAATTCTGGCGGCGGACGGAACAATCCGGGATCTATCTGGAGTCATTCCGGACATTGCGGGCGAGGTGCTGCTGCCCGCGGGGATCGAAGAGTTGCGTGCGCTTGATACGGCGAAATTGCCGCGCGCCAAAGAGCCGGTTCGACTGGGTCCGTGCGTCGGCAAAGTCGGTAAATTCATTTGCATCGGCCTGAATTATTCCGATCACGCGGCCGAATCGGGCATGACTGTGCCGCCCGAGCCGATTATTTTTATGAAGGCAACTTCGGCGATTAGCGGCCCCAATGACAACGTGGTGATCCCCCGCGGTTCCGAAAAAACAGATTGGGAAGTCGAGCTGGGCGTCGTGATCGGCAAAGCCACAAAATATGTGAGCCAGGACGAGGCCTTGGGGCACGTGGCGGGATATTGCGTCGTAAATGATGTGTCCGAGCGCGCGTTCCAACTCGAAGGTACCGGACAGTGGGTGAAGGGCAAAAGCGCGGATACGTTCGGGCCGATTGGTCCATGGCTCGTCACTGCGGATGAGATTCCCGATCCGCAAAAGCTCAGGTTGTGGCTCGAAGTCGATGGAAAACGCGAGCAAGACGGCACTACGGCGACGATGGTATTTGGCGTCGCCTATCTGGTGAGCTATTTGAGCAAATTTATGAGCCTGCAGCCGGGCGATATTATCTCTACCGGTACGCCGCCCGGAGTTGGAGCCGGGAAAAAACCGCCTGTGTTCTTGCGGCATGGCAATTCAATGCGACTCGGTGTCGAAGGGCTTGGCGAGCAAAGGCAAAGGGTAGTGGCGGACGCGATCTGAACCTCCGCGGAACGCTTATGGTGATTTGTTCGGTGCTTTTCGGTTTTGGCGCGCGGCACCTGTAATCAGCAGCAGCCCTATCAGCACGTAAATACCGGCTGTAGCGCTGATGCTTGCGCTCATTCCGTAATGTGCGGCGGATATTGCGATTGCCACCGGCGCGAATCCCGCGCCAAGCCAGCCCAGTGAATTGAGTATGCCCGCCGCTGCTCCCCGTCGCTCAACCGGAACCACGTCGTACAGGCTCGCGAAAATGTTCGCGTCATAAATGCCTTTGAAATAACCAAAACCGATCATTGCCACGACCAGCAAGGCGATCGACCTGGTCCAGCCCGTCAGAAAAACAAACGGAACGCCAACCAAAAGGCCGACGGATTGTGCGAGCATGCGGCCTCCGGCCATTTTCTTTACGAGGGCATCGGCTACAATGCCGCCGGAGATCACGCCGAGTACCGACGCGATTTGGATGTAAACGGTCGCATTGAGGCCCGCCATCGAGAGGCTCATGTGGAATTTGTTGTAAAGGAATGTGGGCATCCAAGTGAGAAACACAACCGCCACAAAGTTTGCTCCGATGAAGACCGCGATCAGAAGCAGCGCCGCCGGATTTCGCAGCACTTCGCGTAAACCTTGAAGTAAGCCACCTGCGTGCTGGGTTTCGAGCCCTTCGGCCTCTGTTTGGCTCTCGCTTGCTTTCGCGCTGACGCTTTCAGACATGCCGCGCGCCGGCTCTCTCAGGAGGGCCCAGTAGATGATGGCGAGCAAGATTCCCCCAGATCCGAAGAAAACGAAGCTCGACTGCCATCCGTAATATTGGCCGAAAAAGCCGGATAGGCTCCCGCCGGCAATCGTCCCTGCGTAAACGCCGGATTGATGCCATGACATGGCGCGCGAGCGCGTATCCGCACCGTGATAATCGCTGATGAGCGACATTGCTGCGGGGAAATAAAATGCTTCGCCCAGCCCACTGAGCGCGCGGACGGCAATCAGCTGCGAATAGTCGCGGCAGATGGAAGTCGCCGCTGTGATGAGCGACCAGAAGATCAGCGCACCAAGGATCAGCGTCTTTCGCGGAAAGCGATCGCACAGAGACCCGGCGAACGGCCCGAACAGCGCGTACATCCATGTGAACGCACCGCCGATGATCCCCAACTGAACGTTGGAGAGGTGCAGCTGATCTTTCAGGAGTGGGAAGACCGAAAAAATTGCCTGCCGATCGGCATAGTTAAAAAAGCAGACGAACCACAGCATGCCGATGAGCGCCCACTTGTATGAAGAATCCTGCCGCCAGTTCGCGAATCCCGCACCGCTCATGCCCTCTGCACCGTTCCGCGCGAATTGAAGAGCACCCGGGCGCTTTCGCGCAACGAGCTTTCGCGCTTCCACTGATCGTATTCATCGAGCCGTTCACGCTGGCTTGCATGGATGTGTTCGGCGAGCATAGCCATTGCCGCGTCGGGCCGTTGTTTTACGACCGAATCGAGGACTTTCTGGTGGTAGCGCTGAATGCTTTTGAGCGCGATGCGGTCATGACCCGCGCGACGAATCGCGAAAACCCTGATTAGCAGCCGCGTTTCGCTGACAATTCTCTGGAGGCGAGAATTATTCGCCATGCTCATCAGCAGCGCGTGAAAACCGAGGTCGCACGCAATGAACCGCTCCATTTCCTTTGAGTCCAGCGCACTGCGATTGCTTTTTTCGAGCCGGTACCTCAGCTCCGCAACTTCGTCAACCAAACGCTGCAAGCGCAGTTTGTCTGGCGGCTGCATCCCCGTGCGTGCCACCTTGCCGACTGCATAGACTTCCAGCGCTTCACGCAATTCGTAAAGCTCGATGATGTCTTCACGCTTCAATTGCGCGACCACCATGCCGCCGGAAGGATTCTGCTCGAGAAGACCTTCCGCAGCCAGCTGATGCATTGCCTCGCGAATTGGTGCGCGGCTGCTTTTCAATTCCTTTGCGAGCAAAAGTTCGGAAATTCCGCTGCCGGCGGCCAAGGTGCCGTTGGCGATGCGCCGTTGGATGTGAATATAGGCCTTCTCGCGAATAGAGCCACTTCGCGAGCGAGAGTGCGCCTGGTGTTTCGTTTTGAAGGGCATTCTGGGGGCTGTGTTATAGCATGTGCACGCTGGGATGTCGACATACTGCCGACATAGGCGGTATACTCCCGTACGAAATGAGAAGACAGATGCATTCCTTGACGATGAAGTCCGTTTTGTTGCTCCTGATATTCGCTGGATGGGCATATGCCCAACCCAAGGGAGAACTCATCTTTGAGCCCGGTTCGGTGCCGTTTGAATCAAGCCATGCTTCGACGATCGTTCAGGTAAAGAACGGGGACCTTTTGGCTGCGTGGTTTGGCGGCACGGCCGAAGGCAAGCCCGATGTTGCGATATGGTCGGCACGAATGTCGAGCGGCCTGTGGTCGGCGCCTGTGGAGCTTGCGCGCGAAGAGGGTGTCCCCTGCTGGAATCCTGTCCTGTTTCACGACGCCGTAGGACGGCTCTGGCTTTATTACAAATCCGGGCCAAGCCCGCAACAATGGGCAGCGTCACGGAAATATAGCGACGACGAAGGGCACACCTGGTCCGCTGCACAACGCTTGCCCGCCGGACTCCTCGGCCCGATTCGAGCTAAACCGCTCGTGATGACGAACGGAACGATCGTCGCCGGTTCATCCGTCGAGGCCTATCGCACGTGGGCTGCATGGATTGAGCGCAGTACGGACGACGGCACGACGTGGACGAAGCTCGGACCTTTCGTGCCGGGAGTCAACGTGAGTACCGCCAGCAGCGCGGCTCCGCCAGCGGCAGCCGACTCAATACCTGCAGCCGATACAAACGCCAACTACGGAATCATCCAGCCGTCTGTTGTCGCGCTGGGGCCGAGACATCTGCGCTTTTACGCACGCTCGACGACGAATATCGGCCGTGTCGTGGTTTCCGATTCGCATGATAACGGCTTCACGTGGACTGGGCCGCGCCCGCTCGACGTGCCGAATCCCAATTCCGGGATTGATGTCGTTGTTCTTCGCGACGGGCGGATCGTGCTCGTTTACAACAACACGACCACCGGCCGCTCGCCGCTGAATCTTGCCGTGTCGACCGACGGCGAACACTTCCGCATGTTCTTCACGCTGGAAGATCAGCCCGGCGAATATTCGTATCCCGCGATCATCCAGGCACAGAACGGCGACTTGGAAATTACGTACACCTGGCAGCGGAAATCGATTCGGCACGTGCACTTTCCTCTTTCGGATGTGCCGAAATAGTGCGCGTCAGTTGTGGAGATTCGCATGGCTGTGAAGGAATTTTCAGGTGTTTTTGCCGCGCTGCTCACGCCGCGCAAAGCGGACGATAGCGTAGACGTCTCTGCGCTTACCCGGCTTGTGCAGTTTCTCCTATCGAAAGGCATCGATTCATTCGCATTGAATGGAGCGACGGGTGAGTTGTCGCTGGCGCGGCCGGAGCATTTGCAGGCGATGTTGAAAACTGTGCGCAAGGCGAGCGGGGGCAAAGCAAGAATCCTGTGCGGCGTTGGAGGGCCAAGCGTTTATTCCGTTTGCGAATTGGCGGAAATTGCACAAGAAGAATGCGTCGCGGGATTGCTCTTGCCTATGCCCTATTATTTTCGCTATCAGCAACAAGATCTGGACGCGTTTTGCAGAGCGGTCGCAAAACAGACTGAGCTACCGATTCTTTTGTACAATCTGCCGCAGTTCAGTTCGGGGCTTGAGAAAGAAACGGTCCGCACGCTCATTGCCGAAGTCCCAAACATTGTCGGCATCAAGGATTCGGGCGGCGCACTGGACATTTTGCGCGATTTGACTCAAACCAGTTCTCGCGCTTGCCGCATCGTGGGCAACGACCCGACGCTGCGACCGGCTCTGAACGAAGGCGTCTGCGACGGAATCGTTTCCGGAGTCGCCTGCGTTCTGCCGGAGTTAATCCTCTCGCTTTACGGGCAGGGTGCGCGTGCCGGTTCGGCTGAATTTGACGATGCATGGCGACTTCTTCGTGAAATCGCCAATCAGCTTGATTCGCTACCGACGCCGTGGGGGCTGAAATGGATCGCGCAGGCACGCGGAATCTTCGAAGCGAAATTTGCTCAGCCTCTAAGCGACGGACGCGTTTCACAGGGTGCGGAGTTGCAGTGTTGGTTTAGCAAGTGGTTTCCGACAGCCGTTCCCGGGGGCACAATGGCCGCCTAGTGCGAATCAGCCTCTGCATTAAAAAGCCCATCCTCGCAGCTTGAATAATGACGTGTAGCGGAATATGCTGGCGCGCGACCTTGCCGTTCGCCGATCCGAATCTCTGAGGAAGAAAAACCGAGGTGTAGAGATGAAACTGATCCGCCGCAATAATGTGACTTCACGCACTTTACTCGCGATCATAGCGCTGACAGTGGCCGCGATTGTCTCGCCCGCCGCTGATGCGCCCGGGGTCCACGTGTGGAAGCTTTCTGAAATCGAGGCGCAGGGCAAGATATTGTCCGGAAAAATTGACGCGCACAAAGTGGCGAGCGAAACGATCGCCACCGACGGCAATACGACCTTCATGATTGCGCATCGCGAAGGTTCCGGCCAGGCGGAATGGCACGCAAATCAGGCCGATATACTCGTGATCTCGCAAGGCAACGTCACGGTGACGGTGGGCGGTACGGTCGTAGACGGCAAGGAGACCCAGCCTGGAGAGATTCGCGGTTCTGGGATCAAAGGCGGTATGCAAACGAAAATGGGTCCTGGCGATGTGATCTACGTCCCGCCGAAAACGCCCCACATGATGACGTTGGAGCCTGGGGAAAAAATCACGTATTTCGTGACGAAGGTCACGAAGTAGCTTAGCGTCCCGTGGATCAGGAATATCCGAGGCGCAGAGCGCAATCGCGAAGTATCTCCGCTTCCCAAGCAGGGCGCGGCGGATTTTTCGGATGTGCGCGGTCGGTGGGAATCCTGCCGGTGAAGTGAAGAAAGACGGCGGCCGAATGTTTGTAAGCCGGCACCGGCGCACGAAACGCCACATTACCTAGATATTGCAACGCATCAGAAAGCGCATAATAACTCGCATCGCCTGCTTCCCACAGCCGGTCGCGCTCTGCGAATTTTTCCGGCGCGAAGGTCGCCAGCCCGAGCAAATAATCGGAACCGTACTCGATCATATTGACGCCCAGATCGTTGCCGGTATAGATGCGAAAATCGGGCCGGTACTTATCTCGTAAAGCGAGTCGCTCCAATTCGACAAGCCTGTCGAGCGAAGAGTGCTTCATCCCTTTTATAGCTGGAATGTCCATCAGCCTGCGGACCGTTTCCTCGTCGAAAATCTCGCCGTTGGGCGCAAACATTTTTCCTAATTCGAACGCCAACACTTGTGGGTAGCCTTCGCAAATGGATCGATAGACATCTGCCTTTTCCTTCGGCGATTTCCCATGCAAACGCGCCGTTTGAAAAAGAATCGGAATGCCGCCGGCCCGGACAATCGGCTCGATTTGCTTGCGATAGAGACCAACGGTCTCGCCGGACTGCCCTTCAATATACGCGCCTGCAACGAACGGAACGCCCTCGCCGAGCGCATCGCGGGTCCAGCGCAATACATCGAGCTTTTCCGCATCGCTCAGATAATTCACATAGCCGGTATCCATGTTCACGGCGTTCATGAGGCCTGCACGATGGGTCGCGCGCAGATGCTGCTGAAACGATTCCAACGCGACCTTTCCGTCGGCTCCAAACGGCAAGAGCGCGGCGGCGATCCCCTGCACGTTTCGGCGGGGCTTTTGCCGCGAGAGCAGCGATTCGATCGTCACCACGGGAGTCTCCATTTCGATTTCCGGCATTGTGTCCGCCATTTCTCGCATTTAAAGGGTACGCTTCTTCACCGCAGCCACGCGCGCGGCGTATTCAGATTCCTTATAGTAGTCGTCAAGCGGATAGCAGCCCGAAGGCATGCCGTTGCGCGGCGCGGTGGTGCAATCGCTGAACGTCCGGCAGATGTGCTTGCGCGCGATTTCGCGCCCTTCGGCGGCATCCCACAAGATTTCCGGATACGTCAGGATCATGCGCCCGATGCCGACGCAATCGACCCATCCTTCGCGCAAGGCTGCCTGGGCGACGTTTGGCAGGAAATCCTGCAGGTACGTATACGCCGAGCCCATGAAGATTAGATTCGGGAATCGTTGCTTGAGCGTTCGGACAACGCTCATTTGCCGCGCGACACCAATAAGAGGATCCTCTGGAGGCAAATACCCATCTGAGGGTGGAAAGAGAGCGGGCCGGACGATGTGCGGGTTGTAGTACGGGCTGCCAGCCGTGAGATTCACGAGATGAATGCCGAGTTCTTCGAGCAGCGACAGGAATTTCGCCGGCTCGTCCAGATCGATTTCGACAGGATTCGATGAGTCGGCGCCAAATCCGAACTTGTAGCCATTCCCGTTTTCACACAGTTCCGGAATTCCTGGGCCGAGTTTTCCATTCACGCTCTGCTGTGGATCCGGGCGAAATGGAATCGTATCGAACGCCGAAAGCCGAACGCCGATTTGAAGTCCCGGCGCGAGCGAACGAATGCCTTGCACTACCTCTCGCAAGAAACGCGTCCGATTCTCGAAGCTGCCGCCATAGCGGCCTTCGCGAGTTCTCGCACTAAGGAATTCATGGCCTAGGTATCCGTGGCAATGCTTGATATCCACGAAATCGAAGCCGAGCTTCCGAGCCATGATGGCCGCGCGATGAAAGCTCTCGATAATGCCCTCGATCTCTCCGTCGCTCAGTACGGGGTAATCGGCCGGCAGGCGCAACCGGCGATCGAGGAAGGGATGGTGATACAGAATCTTCGGCTCAGGGCGGTCGTGCACATTCGGGCGGCAATAGCGTCCCGAATGCGTCAGCTGCAAGCCTATCAGAAGGCCGTCGGTCGAGCCGGTACGGGCGCGATGCTCCGCGATAAGCGTTTCGCGTAGCTGTGCAAGTCCGCTCTCGGTGTGTGGTGCCGCCACAAGCTGGTTGGGATTCGCGCGTCCGTCGTGCACAACGGCCACGGCTTCGCCGCCCCAGATCAGCTTCGCCCCGCTCGAGCCGAACCGTTTCCATCGGCGAATCGTATTTGCGCTGGGATTGCCGTCGGGCAGGCTGTCCCAACCTTCCATCGGCTGAACGGCGATTCGATTGCCAATTTTAATCGGCCCTTTGGCGAGCGGCCAGCGCAAGGGTGAATCCTCCGCCCGCGCCAACTCGTGATCGCACGGAATCGTCACATTGAGTGAAGAGAGATGTTCCTGAAGCCGTACAGTATTTTTTATGCTCGCCACACGAAGAATTGGTTTGTTCATGTCGCCTTTTGTCGATCCGGTAGGCCGAGCACCGCGACCATGCCGAGGGCCGCTACGATCACGAGCACAATGCAGCTCGCCAGGTAGCTTCCGGTTGTGTCCCGAAGATAGCCCATCATCCACGGCGACACCGCCTCGGCCATTCCGCCCGCCGTCAATATCACGCCCAGCAGCCTGCCGAGCATCTGTCCGCTAAAGATTTCCGCCGCGATCAAGGGAATCACCATGTAGTCGCCGCCAAGCCCCGTTCCGAATACCGCTGCGGAGACATAGATCGCAATCGCATTTCGTCCCAAGAACAGCAGAGGAATGCCCGCAGCTACCAAAAAGTACGTCAGCAGCATCACGTGCTTTTTCGAGAAGCGATCCGCGAGCCATCCGATCAGCAGCCGCCCCAAAATGCTGAACGTAAGAATCAACGAAAGAACACGGGCCGCAGCTGTCTGCGAGAAGTGCCGGTCGAGGCTCAAAAAAAGCTTTAGATTTTGCTGCGTGCCGCTCACGGCCGCAATCGAGCACATGCTTCCCAGCGTGAGCAGATAGAAAGAGCCGCTCTTGAAGGCCGCTTTCACACTGACCGGCGCGGCGCGCGGCTCAGATTTGGAAGGCGCCGGAATTTCTTTCACAAAAAAGGCCAGCGGGAGCGAGACTGCGACAATCCCAATTCCCAAGTATCGCAGCGACGCCTGCCACCCAAATTTCGTGATCAAAGCGTTCGAGATCCACGGCACGGCCGCGCCGCCAAACCCGATCCCGAGATAGGCGAAACCCATCGCTTTGCCGCGGCTCTTATCGAACCAGCGCGTGAGCAGCACTTGATTGGGAAGCGGGCCTCCGCAGACGTAGCCCAGCGCGTTGAAGAAGTAAAAAAGATAAAACATGCCGAGGCTCGAGATAGAGCCGAGCCCCACGAGTGCCGCACCCGCCATTAAAATTCCCGCCATCATCATCAGCCGTGGACCGAAGCGGTCGATAATCCATCCCGCAAAAAATCCGAATGCCGGCCCGATCACGAGCTTGCTGATCGCATTCCCGGACGTGACCTGTGCGCGCGTCCACCCGAACTGACGCACCATGAAGTCGTAATAGAAAGGAAGTCCCCAAAGCGCCAGTCCCACAATAGAAAACAGAACGACGAAGGCCGTTGTCGCGGCGAAAAATCCGCCGCTCTGCGACGGCGACTGAGCGTTGGAAACGGGAGCGTCGACCAGAACCGCTTTGTCCTGCGCATCGTTCACTAGTTGCTTTGGTTCATCCACATCGGCCTCGGCCGCGATTGTCGAGCACAAACGGCCCGAGAAAATCTATCACAATGAGACGGAGGAGCGCGTCAGGGAAGTGAACGGGCAAAGAGAAAATAGACCGTCATTTTGCTGTGTAATACGATCAGAAATCGGCCAAACCTCGCACAGGCAAGGCCACGCGAAGCGCATTCAGCACAGCAGCGAGGTCAATGATTTCCTGCGTCACAGCTCCGCCAATGGGCGGCAAATATCCGAAAGCAGCCACGATCATTCCGAGAATGCTTAAAACCATCCCGCCGGCGGCCGATTGCAACGCAATCCGGCGCATGTGCCGGGCGATGTGAATGAGTTCGTCCACTCGGCTGAGCGAAGTCTCCAATATCACCGCATCCGCCGCCTCTGTCGTAATGTCACTCTGTGTTCCAAACGCGACTCCGACGGTCGCCGCCTGCATCGCGGGCGCATCGTTGATTCCATCGCCGAGGAACAGCGTCGGCGCCTGAGCGGCTTCTGCGCGCACGATGGTGACTTTCTCCTCCGGGCTCTTTGCTGAATAGATCTCGCCGATACCCACTTGCGCTGCCAGATGCCGGACTTCTTCGTCCCGGTCGCCCGAAACGAGCAGAACGCGCCCGACCGAATGGCGCGGACCGAGGTGCTTGATGAAAGAACGGCTGTCTC
>DATEME010000157.1:0-4088 GCA_035275865.1 Candidatus Acidiferrales bacterium
ATCCAGCCCGTACGCAGAAGAATATCTCGCGGAGGGTTTGATGGCTCAAATAGATAAGCGCGTAGTACTCAAGGGCAGCAAACGAGAGGAATTGGACGGGGGCCGCGATGCGGGCGCAGTGGATCCGAAGGAGCGAATCGTCGTCAGCATCGTATTGCGGCGAGGATCGCCCAAAAATGCACTCGCGGCCGCGAAAAGCGCTGCAACGAAGGCTGCTCCGCGCTCGAGGAAATATTTGAGCCGGGAACAATTTGTGCGGCGTCATGGAGCTTCCGCGGCAGATGTTGCCAAGGTTCGTTCCTTTGCAAAGCAATACGGGCTGAAAGTGGCAAGCGAGGACCGCGCTACTCGCACGGTGAAACTGAGCGGCACCGTGCAAGCATTCAACGACGCCTTCGAAACGGATCTGCGCCGCTACGAGCATAGCTGGGGCACGTACCGCTGCCGGACAGGCGCGCTAACGATTCCAGCGGGTTTGAAGTCGGTGATTGAAGGCGTATTCGGACTGGATAATCGTCCGCAGGCAAAGACGCATTTTCGTGTGCGAAAAGTGAGTCCGGGGATTCGAGCCCACGCGGTCGCGGTCTCCTATTCGCCGCTGCAAGTTGCGCAGGCCTATGCATTTCCGGCTGGCACAACGGGATCGGGCCAATGCATTGCATTGATCGAGTTGGGAGGGGGCTTCAAAGCCGCTGATCTTAGCTCGTTTTTTAAAAACCTTGGGATCACAGCTCCAAAAGTCGCAGCCTTTTCCGTTGACGGGGCGAAGAATTCGCCTACTGGCGACTCCAACGGGCCGGATGGCGAAGTTGAACTAGATATTGAGGTCGCCGGTGCAGCGGCGCCGGGAGCAAAGATCGCCGTATATTTTGCGCCGAATACGGATCAGGGCTTCATCGATGCCGTTACCGCTGCGGTGCACGATTCCAAACGGAAACCGTCGATTATTTCGATCAGTTGGGGTGGACCGGAGAATTCCTGGACCGAACAGGCCCGCAACGCGCTGAACTCCGCCTTCGAAGACGCCTCGACCATGGGGATTTCCGTGCTGGCCGCCTCGGGCGATGACGGCGCCTCTGATGGCAGCACCGACGGCAGGGCAACCGTCGATTTCCCGGCGGCGAGCCCTTACGTCACCGGTTGCGGCGGGACGAAACTCACGATTTCCGGTTCGTCGATTGGCAGTGAGCAAGTCTGGAACGAGCTGTCGTCTGACGAAGGAGCCACCGGCGGCGGCGTCAGCGAGAATTTCGCATTGCCGACCTATCAGAAAAGCGCCAAGGTTCCGAAAGCGCCGAACGGCTTTGCCGGCCGCGGGGTCCCGGACGTGGCGGGAAACGCCGATCCAGCCACCGGCTACGACATCTTTGTGGACGGTCAACGGGCGGTTATCGGCGGCACGAGCGCTGTCGCGCCGTTATGGGCAGCCCTGCTGGCGCGTATCAACGAGTCTCTGGGCAAGAGCGTGGGCTTCTTGAACCCGGTGCTCTACTCGACGAAGGCGAAGCCGACCTTTCACGACGTCACGTCGGGCAGTAACGGCGGTTATTCAGCCGGGCGCGGCTGGGACCCGTGCACGGGACTCGGAAGCCCGAATGGGGCCGCCCTGCTGGCGGCGTTGAAATAACCATTAACCGGCTTCATCGCTTATAATCTGCCCAAATCCGGGAAGCCCTATCGAGACTCCAACCTCAACAGACTACGAGGGATCTGTAATATTCGGGGGCCGCGCCGCGTATCAACCTATGGAACGACGGAAGACTGCCGGGGAGATGAATTCGACGGAGCTGGCTGAGCTGCTGTCGCGGGTCCGGTCGGGGGACGCGGACGCCTGGGGCGAGCTGTATCGCGGCTACGCGCCGGCGATTTTCCGGTTTTGCCGGCGGGCGCTTCCGTCGCGTGAGGATGCGGAAGACGCCACGAACGAGGTCTTCATGAAGGTGCGGCAAAAGCTCGGGACGTACGATTCATCGCGGCCGTTTACCGCATGGCTATACAAAGTGGCGAGCAACCACTGCTGGGACATGTTGCGGCGGCGCCGCATCCGCCAGGATCTTGAGACGGGTGACGTTGAGACCCTTCCCTTGGAACATCCCGCCCCCGGACAATTAGAGCGCCTGCAGGCGGAGCATACGAGCAAGGAAGTGCGAGCGGGCCTTGATAAACTGCCTGACCGCGCGCGGATGGCGCTGGTCCTCCGCTATTTCGGGGACATGAGCTATGACGAAATTGCTGAAACCCTTGGCGTGCGGCGTGCGTTTGTAGGCGTGTTGCTCCTGCGGGCGCGGCATCAGCTGAGGGAGATTTTGAAAGGCGGCGCGGAGTCTGCACGCGAGGCTATCGCCGGAGGAAAGCTATGAGCCAGCCGGACATCAGTCATACCGGCAGCCCTCATTTCGATGAGATGACCGGGCTGCTTTATCTCGAGCAACAGCTCGACGATCTGCATTCAAAAATGATCGCCGAGCATGCGAACGCGTGCGCGACGTGCCGCGAACTATTGCGCGTGCTGAAAAACGAGAGCGTATGGCTGCGTGAGGCGCTGGTGGCAGACGATGAACCGGTTCCAGTGCGATTCGCTGCGGCACCCGCGCGCAACATAGCTTCGTGGGGATGGTTGGCCACACTCGGTTTTGGAGCGGCAGGGGCCTATACGTTGTGGATCGGATTCATAGAACCGTGGGTAACTCAAGCCTCAAATATCGGATTAACTCAAGGAAATCTTATGACCATGCTCTTTTTCAGTGGAGCGTTTTGGAACGGATGGGCCGATCTAGCCACAGGCGTGGAATTCATGGCGATGGTCACGCTGGGAGTCGTAGCGGCTTGGGCGCTACGACGCTACTTTCGCCGCCAAGCGGGCACAGCGGCTGTGATGGGCATGTTGGGGCTGGCGATTCTGGCGCCTGCTCCTGCGCGCGCTGCCGAAACCGTCCACGGGAACCCAAGTTACACGCTGCCGGCGGGACAAGAGATTAAGACCGACCTATTTGTCGCGGGAGACCATGTCCTCATCGACGGCACCGTGGATGGCGATCTAGTGGTCTGGGCTCATGAGGTCGAAGTAAACGGCCAAGTTAAGGGAGACATCATCGCATTCACACAGGAACTGCGAATGAACGGTACAGTCGGCGGCAACGTTCGCGCTTTCGCGGAGTCGACAGTATTGAGCGGCTCTGTTGGGAAAAATCTGATGGGCTTCGTTCGGTCCGTCGAGTTAGACGAGAAGTCCACGATCGACGGCTCGGCGACGCTTTTTTCACGCGACGTGCAGTTAAATGGTCCCGTCAAGGGCGATCTGCTTGCCATGGCAGGAACTATGGAAATTGATGGGCCGATCGGCGGAAATGTGAAAGTTCGCGGTGAAGACATGAGAATCGGTTCAACCGCGCAGATTGCCGGTCGAACGCAGTTCGAGGGGCCGAAACAGCCGGAGATTGCCGCAGGCGCAAAGCTCGCTTCACCGGTCGAGATGATTATGAGAAAGGCCACGCCGATGTACTCCACGTGGTCATACTATTGGCACCAGATACTGCGTTGGGGAGCGGCGTTTTTGCTTGGGCTGGTGATGTTCCTGCTCGCACCAGGCGCGTTTCTGGACGCAGCGAACTCAGCGAACAAGGTTGGCCTTTCGATGGGAATCGGACTGCTGTTTCTCGTCGGCATACCCGTAGCGGCCATCATTGCTTGCATAACAATCGTCGGGCTGGGCGTCGGCATCACAACAGTCCTTATCTACTTGGTCGCCGTTTACATGTCCCAGGTCTTTGTCGGCGAATGGCTCGGGGAGAAGCTGCTTGGAGTAGGAGTCGGCATCGGACCGGTGCTCGCGAGGCTCGCTTTGGGGCTCGCGATCTTGCGCGTGGTACGGGTAATTCCGTTCCTGGGGCCGCTCAGCATGTGGGTGGTCATCGTTTGGGGGCTAGGCGCCTACGTTTTGACCCTGCACAAGAGAATGCGCCACCAGGTCATTACGGCCTGATCGGCCGTGCTTTGCGCGAGGGCCACGAAAAAGACTACTTTTCGTCCGTGCTTTCGTTACAATCCGGGCTCATGGCAGCGGACGTCACGAACGACAGGACTCGAGC
>DATEME010000158.1:0-1742 GCA_035275865.1 Candidatus Acidiferrales bacterium
CCCGTGCACGATCGTCTTCGCCAAGGCGTAGCCCATTCGGCTCCCTAGTTGCCTGCTCTCTGCCTTACAACGGCGGCTGACTTGGGCGGGGTTAGGTGATTGCCTTCAGGCGTCGGCAGCGTGGCCAGGCGAGGTCACATCGTGCGGCACTGTGTAGATGGTAAGGACGCGACGGGTAGTTATTTGAGCGACAGAAAGTTCTTGTGCCAGTCCAGTCAGGCCACAGTACTTGCCATGCCAGTAACCACGACTTTTCTCGGAGAACTGCAGCAACTCGTGAGTCTGCATGGGTATTGGATGATAGGTCTAATCGTGGGATTGGAAAGCCTGGGATTACCTCTCCCCGGTGAGACGATACTCGTCCTTGCAGCAATCTATGCAGCGACAGAGCCCAGCTTCAACATTTGGGCGGTAATTGCCGTCGCCGCATTTGGCGCGATCATCGGCGACAACATCGGCTATTGGCTTGGATCAAGGTACGGCTACGCACTTCTGCTGCGATACGGCGAGCGTATTGGCATGTTTGAGCCCCGTATCAAGCTCGGGCAGTACCTGTTCTTGAGGCACGGAGCCAAGGTCGTATTCCTTGGGCGCTTCGTTGCACTATTGCGTATTCTGGCGGCATTCCTCGCCGGATTGAATCGCATGCCATGGCGCGCATTTCTGATGGCCAATGCCACTGGCGGTGTCATCTGGTCCGTGGTGTTCGGCCTTGGCGGCTTCATCTTTGGTAAAGCGCTGCTTCAATTTCACCACGCGCTGGCGCCTATCGTGTTTACACTCGCGTTGGGTGGCTTTTTTGGATCTGGCTATTTGATCCGACGCTACGAAGATCGGCTTACAGTATTGGCCGAACGAGCCTTGCCCGGACCGCTCGTGGTCGCGCTCCATGTTAAAGACCATAAGGTCTCATTTTTTCCCTCTGTGTCCGCTTCGCCCCAAAAGCGGACAAACGGGCAGAGGTCTCCTTAAGTCCGCTTTGTGCCAACAGCGGCTGTGAGCAATCGCAGCAAAAGCAGAGCCTTACTCGATCACCTCGTCGGCGAGCGCGAGCAGCTTGTCTGGAATTTGGAGGCCGAGCGCCTTGGCGGTCTTGAGGTTGATCACTAACTCGAATTTGGTCGGCTGCTCGACCGGCAATTCAGCGGGTTTCGCACCCTTAAGAATTTTGCCCGCGTAGACGCCGCCTTGGCGATATCCATTGGCGAGGTCAGGTCCGTAGCTCATCAGGCCGCCGGCTATCGCGTACTCTCGCAATTCGAACATCGCAGGCATCGCATACCTTGCTGCCAGCGCGGCGATCTGAAGGCGTTGGCTCGCGAAGAATGGATCGGAGATCACGAGGATCGCGCCAGTCTTCTGGCGAACAAGATCGGCGAACGCGGTGTCGATCTCGATCTCCGTGCCAGCCTTCTGGACAACGAGCTTCAGCCCAAGCGATTGGGCCGCGTCCTCGACGTCTCGCAATTGCGTCAGGGCGTCCGCGAAATTCGGATTCACCAGAAGGCCGACGAGATTGACCGTTGGCATGAGCTCGTGCAACAGGCCCAGCCGCTTCGCGCCCAGGCCCAAGATCAACAAGTGGACCCCGGTGATATTGCCACCGGGTCGATTGAGGCTTGCGACAAGGCCGACTTTGACCGGGTCGCTGCCGGAAACGAAGACGATCGGTATTGTCGCAGTCGCCGCCTTTGCCGCCTGCGCGGCGGGATCGCCGCCGGCCGTGACGATGACCGTCACCG
>DATEME010000159.1:0-1592 GCA_035275865.1 Candidatus Acidiferrales bacterium
CGTGCACAGTGCCCCTCTAACTTGATTAATAATACGGCCACAGTCACCAGCAGAGTGGCCTTTCTGCTACTTGGGCCAAATACGTGCAACGCGGTCAACAACGTGCCCCCAGCCGATTGACCCGGCCGCGCCGCTATCATCCCGCTGAGAACGTCCTAACTGCCATGTGGGAAGCCGGGATCACGCCGCCCGACTTTCCATAAGCGATGTTATCCGGCTCTTTGATGTAAGCGCAATATAGAGATGACACCCCTCTGCAAGATAGAGGTGACACATCCCGGGGTTTTGGGGTCCCGAGAGGTGCACCGTGGCGGTGTTGTCGATGAGCAAGCAGGAGTTTAGCCGCCTTGACGTACTATTGCGGGTTCAGTCGGGTCGCCTGCGTGTCAGTGACGCCTGTGTACTGATCGGCGTACAGCGGCGTCAGGTGTTTCGACTGCTGCGCGGCCTCAAGCAGGACGGTGCCACGAGCCTGCTTTCCAAACGCCGAGGCAGACCCAGCAACCACCGGCTACCCGCTGAGGTTCGCAACTTGGCATTATCGATTGTGCGGGAGCGATATTCCGACTTTGGCCCGAGCTTGGCGGCAGAGAAGCTGGCAGAGCATCACGGCTGCTCGGTGTCGCGCGAGACCTTGCGCGGTTGGATGATCGCCGATGGGCTATGGCAGGACCGTCGTCATCGTCTCCCCTCGCCGCATCAGCCGCGCCGGCGGCGCGATTGCCTGGGCGAACTGGTGCAGATCGACGGCTCGGAGCACGCCTGGTTCGAGGATCGCGGCCCGCCGTGCACGCTGCTGGGTTTTGTGGATGATGCGACGAGCCGGTTGATGCAGCTGCGGTTTGTCACTTCGGAATCGGCGTTTGATTATTTCCGGACAACCCGCGCCTATCTGGAGGAGCATGGCAAGCCGGTCGCGTTCTACAGCGACAAGCACGGCATCTTCCGGGTGAACAGCAAGGAGGCTGCCGGCGGCGACGGGGTGACCCAGTTTGGTCGCGCACTGTTGGCGCTGAACATCGACATCATCTGTGCCAACAGCCCGCAGGCGAAGGGACGCATCGAACGCGCGTTTGGCACATTGCAGGACCGCATGGTCAAGGAGCTGCGGCTAGCGGGGGTATCGTCGATTGCCGCGGCGAACGCATGGCTGCCCGGGTTCATTACCGCCTACAACACGCGCTTCGGCCGGGATCCAGCGAATGCCAAAGACCTGCATCGGCCACTGGCGCAAGCCGATGATCTGGACGAGATCCTGGCCTGGCGCGAGGAGCGCACAGTGACGCGCAACCTGACCCTACACTACGACCGGATGATGCTGCTGCTGAACCCGACGTCATTGGCCCGTGGTTTGGTGCGCAAGAAGGTCGAGGTGGTGAACTACCCGGACGGGCGGTTCGCGGTTCAGTTCAACGGAGTGACGCTCGGTTTCAAGGTATTCGACAAGATCCAGACAGTGCAGCCCGGCGCGATCGTCGACAACAAGCGGCTGTCGGCCGTGTTGGAACAGGTCAAGGCGCAGCAGGCCGCCTACCCGGTGCGTCAGCAGCGCGGGCATATTGCGCGGCAGCGACCGCCCAACAACCTCGAGG
>DATEME010000160.1:0-4144 GCA_035275865.1 Candidatus Acidiferrales bacterium
CCGGAGGCGGCCATGAACGGATTCATCGAATACGCGGCATTCGCGGGCGCAGTCATCGGTTCTGTCGGACTGGCAATGGTCCTGGAATGGATTGGCCTGAATGGCTTGTTTCGCCTGATGCCAGGACGTGCGCACGAACGCATGGATGACCACGCATCAGGCAAGAAGTAGCTGTAAGGCAACGCTGAAATGGAACTGAGGGGAGACGCACCATGCTTCTGATTCGCCTTTTGCTGATGTGGGCGGCATTCGGTTTTCTGGCTACGGCCGCCAGCCTGATCTTCTACGACATCTACCTGGTTTTCGAACTCGACCGCATCCTACGGCGTTCCCCCAACGCTGCGGCATCCCCTGAGGCCGGTGAGCCCTCCTCGCCGGCCTTGCCGCGGCCTCGGCGGACGATCCGCGTCAGCATGGCGGCAAAGCTAGTTGTTGCCGCAATCGCCTCGCTCTTCTTAGGAAAGAGCATCCTCGTTATTCCCGACGGCCGCGCCGGCGTCCTGATTAGTGAGATGTACGGTGTGGTGCCGGGAACGCTTTATCCCGGTACACACTTGATCTTCCCGCTCTTCGACCGCGTACAGACCTATGACATTCGCGATCAGATCTTTGCTACCGCGGCAGCCGAATCGAGCAAAGAAAAGCGCGAAGTCCTCACCATTGACGCCAAAGAAGGCCTCTCCATTGGTCTGGGTGTCACAGTTCGCTACCGCGTCGATCCGCAAAAGCTCAACTACATTCAGGCGAACGTTCCGCAGCCTATGGACGCGGAGGTCGTCGAGCCGGTTGTCACTTCGATCTTCCGCGAACTCGGCCCGAACTACGTGGTCCGCGAGATTTTCTCCTCCAAGCGTGAAGAGTTTCGCCAACAGGCAGCTCGCCTCATTACGGCACGCCTCGCCCAGGATGGGATCGTCGTGAAAGAGGTCCTCCTTGGTCGCGTCGATCTACCGGAAGAATACGCGCAGGGCCTCGAAGGACTTCTTTTGAAGGAGCAACAGGACGATCAAACCGACATCGAGGCGGACATCGAAGGCAAGCGCGTGAAGATCGCCGATTCGCAGGCGCAGGAGATGAAGGTCCGCGAAATCCGCAAGGCCGAAGCGGACGCGCAGTCTCAAGTCATCATGGCCAAGGCGCAGTCCGATTCGATGCAATACACCCTGCCACTGAAACAGAAGCAGATCGAGCAGTCGCGACTCGAGGCCGAAGCCGCCAAGGAAACGACGCTCCAGAATGCGGACGCCGCCGCGCAGGCCAAGATCATCGACAGTAAGGCCGAACAGCAGCGCCAGGAACTGCTCGCCGAAGCGCAGGCCCAGGCCAAAATTGCAGACAGCAAGGCGGAACAACAGCGCCAGGAGTTGCTCGCCGAAGCAGCCGCCGCGAATAAGATCACCAACGCCCGCGCCGAGCAGCAGAGCGAAGCTCTACTCGCCCAGGCGGACGCCGACCGCATTCGACAAACAGCAAAGGCTGAAGGAGAACAGCTCCAGATCGAAGGCGCGGCCATTCACGAAAATCCGTTGCTGATACAGAAGATCATCGCTGAGCGCCTGTCGGACAAGATTCAAATCATGATGGTGCCCAGCGACGGTAAATATTTCTTCGCGAATGACGTTTTGAATTCAGCGCTCTCGCTATCGGGAAATCCGCAGCAGGGCAGAGTGAAATGAATTTTCTTGCGTCCGCCGAACGGGCACAGGAATGAAACGCCGGAAAACCCTTGCCGGGTGGCTTCACGAATCCTGAGGCTCCGAAGGCGATGGCCGCAAACACGGTCGCCGCCAAGAGCGGTCATCGAAAGACTCAGAAACGCGAATCCACCCGCCGGCGCCGTAGGCGAACTCTCTAACTTAACTAGGACGCCTTTTCTTCTTCGCCTTCCCACATCTTGTCGATGTGCTCGATCTTCGCTTCGAGGCCGAAGGTCTCGTTCCCATTGACAAAATGCTGTTCGCGCCGAACGATCCGCGCCGCTCCGATGATGAGTTGCAGGTTCTCGTTCGTGTAGCGCTTTGGGAAGAGCACCGCGAAATTAAACCGATGGGGAAGGTCAATGGGGTCTTCGCAACGAAGATAAAATCCCCGGAGTGAAATCTCCGTCGCCACGTACGTCTGGGGCTTTCGCGGGCGCGTTTCTCCTGCCGGCCACACCTCTACTTCCAGAGACACTGTATAGACGGGGCCCGGCCGGTCTATCTTGCCGAATGCCGTCGATTTGTTTTCCATACGAGACGCGGCCCAAACGGTCGCCCTTAGCGTTGAAGGGGCGCCGCGTCAGACTTTCGCTCAATTGTCGGTTTGGAGCCTGGTTGGAACGGTGACAGTTTTCTGCGCGCCGATCACGTGCGCGCTGTACTTGTGGAAAACATAGCGCGGCGTCCGCGATAAGTCAAATAGCTACTCGTTAATTTCCAGAGAAACGGCCCGCCCCGCTCACTGCGCTTTTCGCACGCCATCCAATCGGGTACGCAAGTCTTCGATCGCGTCGGACAATTCTCCGATTCCGAGCGACTCGGCTGACGCCGCATGGTTCAGGATTTCAGCCGCGATCACCTTACACAGTTGTGTCGTCCGCCGGATTCGTTCAAACATGAGTAGCGGCAGGATGGTCGAAACGTCTCGGCTGTGCGTCTGCCGCTCCTGCCATTCCTGCACCACCCACGCCGCCTTGCGGACGTAATCCACAGCATCGCGAAATTCGCGCAGCACTTGCGGATCCGTGTCGCCCGAAGTCAACGCTTGTTCCAGCTCAACCAGGTCCGCCGTGGATTTCTTCAGCCGGAAGTCCGATCCCCAGAATCTCTCCCCGGGCCGCAATAGCTGCACGATCACGCGATAGCCGCCCCGGCCGGCCTTACTTTGTACGCGCACAACCCGCGCCGTCATCTTTTGATTTGACGATTTTTCAGCGAGGGATATTTCGCTGCCCGCTGAAGGGAACCGGCTCATCTCGATCACGGCGCCGCCGGCGCTCACTTCAGTGGTCGTCGCCGCTTCTTCAATATTGTCGCCGTTTGGCTCCTGCCAACTCACAGCCAAAGGTATGCAGAGAGCGAAACGCCTGCTGGACCGCTTTTCGGTTCCCAAGGTACCCGTCATCGATCGACCCAATCGACATCCGTATCAGAAACCACGCGCCACCCGCCAACGCGCAGAGAATATGTCAATTCCGATTTTATTGTAAAGTAATAATACTCTTGCCTTAGCTGGAGACAAGCCGACAGCGTCTAATATGTATAAGATTTCCGAGGACGATCAATCTGAAAGAATGCTGAAGATCTGCGCTTTTCTGAATCTCGGACAATTTTCGGACGAAAGTTTTTCCAGCGTCGCTAGGGGCTCGCCTTTGGTCTGCATCCTTGGAACGGCCGGCTCGCCTTTTAGTTGGACCGAGTTGGCTTGACTTGAGTTTGGAAACGGACCCTGCTACGAAACTTTCTGCAAGAGCGGTCGCCGCTGCTTCCGGGACGACACGCCGCCCACGGCTGGTCTCTGGCCGCCGTCGTTCGGAACCCGTCCTTCAGCCGCATTTATATTCACCTGGCGGCGCTCCGCTTCGCGATTGCCGAAGTCCTGCAATGCCGAACGGTCGCGAATAATCAGTTCGGCGCCGTCCTGCTCCACCAGGCCATTGTTTCTCAATTCACTGATTGATCGCGTTACGGATTCGCGCGTAGTTCCCAGACACTCGGCGATTTGCTCGTGGCTTAGCCCGAGGGAAAGTGTCGCGCCGTTTTGCCGCCATCTCTGCCCTCGGCATCGGTCCAGCAGAAAGCTGACTATCTTGCGCACCACCGAACGCCCGAATCCGACGGTCTGCAGTTGCTTGCACGCCATGTCGTAATGCAATCCGGCATGTGCCGCAGCGCGCTCAAGGATATTCGGATGCCTCGAGAGGAATTGCTTGAATTCGCGGCTTGGAATGAAAGCCACTTGAGACGGGGCAAGCACTTCCGCGGTCGCTTCAAAAGGGAGCCCGGCCAGCACTGCCTCCATCCCAAGCGCATCTCCGGGCTTTGCGATGCGCAGGACGAGCGTCTTTCCGGCGTGCGAGGTGAAGCAAAGTTTCACCTTACCCTCGCACAATATGTAGATTCCCCTCGGCATTTGCTGCTCGACGAAAAGGACCGCGCCCATT
>DATEME010000161.1:0-8455 GCA_035275865.1 Candidatus Acidiferrales bacterium
GTTTCCTTCCCGGCGCGAGGCTTTGCTCTATGCGCATTTTCCAGCGAAAGACGAGGACATAGAGAAGCTGAACAGCTTTCGCAGCCCGGCGCACGTGCGGCTGATCTTTGAAGAATTTTTTTCGTATCAACTGGCAATGGCGCTGCGAAAAGCGAACGATCACCGGCAGACCGGAATTGCGTTGCGGGTGCGCGAAGACAAGATTCGCGCGGCTTTGAAGCGGATTTTGCCTTTCAAGCCGACCGGGGCGCAGAAGCGGGTGCTGGCGGAGATCGTAACGGATCTGGAAAAACCCTACCCCATGCACCGTTTGCTGGAGGGCGATGTGGGAAGCGGAAAGACGATTGTGGCGCTCGAGGCGGCCGCGATTGCGATTGAGAACGGATGCCAGGTGGCGTTGATGGCGCCGACGGAGATTTTGGCGGCTCAACATTATCTTTCGGCGCGACGTGTGTTTGAGCCGGCGGGATACCGCGTGGAGCTAATTACGGGCGGCCGGACGAAGGCGGAGCGGGAATTGGCAGCGTTGCGCGTGCAAGTGGGACAGGCGCAACTCGTGGTGGGAACGCACGCGTTGATTGAAGAGGGCGTGAAATTCGAGAAGCTCGGACTTGTGATTGTGGATGAGCAGCACCGGTTTGGCGTGCTGCAACGGAAGCGGCTGATCGAAAAAGGTATTGCGCCGCACGTGCTGGTGATGACGGCGACGCCGATTCCGCGAACGCTTGCTCTGACGCTTTTTGGCGATCTCGATCTTTCGGTGATCGACGAAATGCCGCCGGGGAGGACGCCGATCGAGACTCGTTGGGCAACGGAGGAACGGCTGACGGGCGTGTGGGAATTTCTGCGGCGAGAAATTGGAGACGGGCGCCAGGCGTACGTCGTCTACCCGGTGATCGAGGAGTCGAAGCTGGAACTTAAGGCGGCGACGGCGGAATACGAGAGGCTGGCGAGGCAGGTTTTTCCGAAGCTGCGTGTGGGACTGCTGCACGGACGGATGAAGAACGAGGAGAAGGATGCTGTGATGGAGCAGTTTCGGCGCGGCGACTTGAATATTCTCGTGGCGACGACGGTGATTGAAGTCGGCGTGGATGTGCCGAACGCGACGGTGATGGTGATCGAGCACGCGGACCGATTCGGGCTGGCGCAACTGCATCAATTGCGCGGAAGGATCGGGCGCGGCAAGCACAAATCGCATTGCATACTCGTGGCGGCGAAAACGATTAAGGGCGAGGGGCGCGAACGGATCGAAGCGATGGTGGCAACGACGAACGGATTCGAGATTGCGGAGCGGGATTTGACGCAGCGCGGGCCCGGGGAGTTTTTCGGTACGCGGCAACATGGCGATGCAGCGTTTTCGTTTGCGCAGCCGCTGCGGGACCACGAGATTTTGGAAATGGCGCGGCGCGAGGCGTTTGCGCTGGCCGAAAACCACGGGCGTGCGAAGGACGTGGCGGCGCGACTGGAAGCGATGAGTCCGGCTTGGCAGCAACGGTATCGATTGGCGTCGGTGGGGTGACGATGCGCGTGATCGGAGGAAAATTCCGGAGCCGGAGATTAAAAGGGCCTGGAATTTTGCGTTTGCGGCCTACGAGCGACCGATTGCGCGAGACGCTTTTTAACGTGCTCGGGCCGGCGGTGGAGGATTGTCTTTTTGTAGATTTGTATGCGGGGACGGGCGCGATTGGGATCGAGGCGGCGAGCCGCGGTGCGCGCGAGGTGATTTTTGTGGAGAAGCATGCGGCGACGACGCGGCTCTTGCGCCAGAACCTTGTCTCGCTCGGGCTAAACGGCGGAGTGGAGTTGATTGCGGGTGACGCTGTGCAAGGCCTCGAGAAGCTCGCGGCGCGGCATCTTGTGACGGATTTCATTTTTCTCGATCCGCCTTATGAACGAGGCGATGAGTATGAGCGCGTGTTGGATTTTATCGACAGTTCGCATCTGCTTGTGCCGGTGAGCCGCGTGATCGTGGAGCATTCGGTGAAAACGGAGCTTCCGGATCGATTTGAGCGGATCGAGCGGGTGCGGCTGATCGAGCAGGGAGATGCTGCGCTGAGTTTTTACCGGCTTGCAGCGGCGGCGTGATCTTTTCTCTATGTACAATATAAGGTACAATGTCATTAGATAAGGTTTCATGGTAGCTGAAGAGCAGCAGCCGTTCAAAATTTCCTTGGTTTTCTTCCGGCTCGGATATGGCGGCGAGCCTGTCCGCGATTGGCTAAAGGGATTGCCGGATGACGAGCGTAAGGCTATCGGAAGGGACCTGCTGCGAGCACAATGGCGATGGCCAGTTGGAATGCCGTTGTGCAGGGCAATGGGACGCGGCTTGTGGGAGATTCGGACCGATCTGCCGACAAAGCGGACCGCTCGGGTGCTGCTTTGCTTTCATAGGGGTGGCTTGGTAGCGCTGCATGGCTTCATCAAGAAGACGCGCAAAACTCCCGACCAGGATTTAGTGTTGGCGCGAAAACGGAAGGAGGAACTCGAGTCATGAGGAACAAGCGAAAGAAACGGAATCATCTCGGTTCCAGTATTGACGATTTCATGAAGGAAGAGGGCATTTTCGAAGAGGCTCAGGCGGATGCCATCAAGGAAGTCGTGGCCTGGCAGCTGGATCAAGCGATGAAGAAAAAGAAGATATCCAAGAACAAGATGGCATCGCTGCTGAACACTAGCCGCACGCAGGTGGATCGGCTGTTGAATCCCAAGAGCGATATCACGCTCTCCAGCCTACAACGTGCGGCCGCAATGGTAGGCCGACGCGTGATGATCGAGTTGATCTGAGGACATGATGACGCATGAATTGAATCCGGTGACTGTGGTTTTCAGTTGAGGTATTTGCGGGCGGAGAGCTGGCGGACGAGGTTTTCGGCCTGGAGACTGGCGGCGTTGAAATCCGGGGCGGTGCCCCAGCCGAGCACGTCGCCGCGGTCCCACTGTTCGACGACGTAGTAATACTTGGGCTTGACGACGAATTTGTCCGCGATGATTTCCGTGATGCAGTGACTGCCGCTGACCGAGAGGCTGGCGTGCGAACAGGGACTACCGGGCTCAACAATGCGCTGCCGGTGAAGACTTAGAATTCTTTTCAAAACCTCAGGCGGAAACGAAGCAATCGGATACTGGCACATTCCGGCCGCCCGCTTGCCGGGAAAGCATTCTTCCACCAAGGCTTCGTAGCCGATGAGCTGGCTGCACTCGTTGCGTCCTTCGACGGCCCACGAAAGATCGCCAGCGCTGCGGAATCCGCTGAATCCTCTTTTCAAAGAATCTTCGATGGACCGGACGAGCATATCCATCATTGCCGCAGGTTCGAAACGACCGCCGGAAAGATATACCTCGTTCATCGAATGAAATTCGAGTGCGCCGATTTTGCGAGCCCCGTCAATATCGACGCCAATGAACCGAAGGTCGTATTCGAGGCGCTTGAAAATCTCTTCGCGCTGCACGCAGAAGCAGCGTTCGCCATTGCGCAGACCTTCGGCGATAAAAGGCGTGAGAACCTCCATTAGCGCGTCTTCGGAGCGATAGAAAACACAGAGGTGGTCGCCGTGGCGGAATTGAAATAAGGAAGGGCTTGGAGAAGTCATGATTCGCCGAGCTACGCCGTTTGCGAGGCTAACAATTTTGCGGGCGGCTTTCAAGAAACGATCGGTAAGAATGCGAGGAAGCGGTAACGGCAAGACTAAGAGGGGTCCTTCGCTTGCCGCTTCGCGGGCTAGCTCAGGGTGACGTATCTTCACTTCTTTGAAGCGATTGATTTTGCGATCTGCGGAGCCGGGCGAGGCACCCGACTAAAGGCCGAGTCGATCGTTACATAAGGCAAAAGACAACCACAAAAGCGCCCACCGAGAAGCGCCCGGCAAACTTCGCGGGCAACAGTGTCCGCTACAAAAGCGACGGCAACCGCGCCACTCAGGAGATTGGCGTTCCCAGGGGCAAATTCGGTGGCAGCCGGGGAATGGCGCGCGGCATCGAAACAGTCGGGTATAATTCACAGTTCCATGGCTCTATTTCCACAGGGTACCTTTGCCGACGATTTCGTGGTGAGTGCGCCGGTGCATTCGCGATTGCCGCGGCTCGATCTGGGCATCGACTGGGTGCCACGCTGGGAAGAATTCCGCACGAGCTTGCGCGGCGCGCTGACAGGCTCCAAACCGGACGGCAATGAGGCTGTGTCAGGCGGGGACGACCTGCGAGTGGAATGGATTCGGGGTTACCGGCCGCGCAGTCCGTTTCTGGTTGCAGTGCTGTGCCACGCCGCTGCGATCTGGCTGATCACGCTGCCGATTTGGGGGTTTCTGCCTCAGACGCAAGCTGCCGTGCCGATGCAGCTCAATGTGCAGTGGGACCTTTCGGATTTGCCGCCGATTTCTCTGCCCGCACGAGCAGCGAAAAAATCAGTCGCGCGATCTCCTTCCGATGCCGCGAAGACGAGCCAGCAGCAGCGCGGCGCCGATGCTTACAATCCGCGGCAGACGATACTTTCGACGGCGGTGCGCTTGACGCATCCGCGGCAAACGCTGATCGAGCCGGATGCGCCGATGAAAGCGCCGATGATCGTGGAGCAATTGCCGAACATCGTGCAGTGGTCGGCGCCGCAATTGCAGCGGCCGACGATCGAATATTCGACGAGCCAGAGTAAACCGGAGCTGCGCGAGGCGCGACAACAAGCGGAGGCCGCTCCGCAAATCGCACAAACGGCGAAAAATGACGAAGCACTGAATATCGCGCAGGCGAACGATTTGCATCTCGCCCCGCCGGCGCCGGTCGCGTCAAAGGCCGTGATTGCGCCGCGTCGAGCCGTGCGGCGCAACATCGTGGCCGCGCCGCAGCTTGGCGAAAATGCGAAGAACGCGAGCCTTTTGAACGTCGCCGAAACGAGTGATATGCGGCTGGCGCCGCCTGCACCGGTTCCCACTAATTCCGCCGTCATGGCGCGGCGTCGAGCCGTGCGACAGGCCGGGGCGGCTCCTGAGATTGCGGAGCAAGGGAACGGAAATCCGGCAGACGTGCGGAAGCTGATCGCGCTTTCGGCTGCTCCCGCGCCGCCTGCGCCAGAAGTGCAGATTCCAAAAGGCAATCTTGCGGCGAACGTTGCAATTTCTCCCGATGGCAGGAAGCCCGGAACTCCGAACGGGATAGAGCACGGCGGGAGCGATTCGAAATCAGCGGCTGCGAGTGCGAATGGAGATTCGCTGCCCGCGGCGATCAGCGTGAGCGGGTCGAGCGGTAAAGCAGCGAACGCCGGTGGCTCGGCGCTGCCGGGAAATATCGCGCCTCACCTCAATCTAAGCACGCGACCAACGATTTATCCGGGTTCGACAACGCCGCATGCTGCGAGAACCGGCCCTGCGAATGTGTCCGCGCTGCCGCCGGGTGCACCGCCCGAAGACCTTCTTTCCGGCAAAGTGTTCAGCATGCACGTGAGCACGCCGAATACGACGAGCACGCTGGGGAGCTGGACGCTGAGCTTCACGCAATTAGGGGACGATCCCGGCGTCGCTACGGGGTCGAACAACCCGCTTTCGGGACCCGAGCCGATTTACACGGTCGATCCGAAATACCCGCCCGATACGATGCTGGAACACATCACGGGCGAAGTGGTGCTTTACGCGATTATTCGCAAGGACGGATCGGTGGACAGCATTCAGCTCGTCCGCAGCCTGGACCCGCGGCTCGACCGCGCGGCGATGGACGCGCTCGCGCAGTGGAGATTCCGGCCTGGATCGCGCGGGGGAAAAGCCGTGGACCTCGAGGCGGTGATCCATGTGCCGTTTGAGTACAGACGATTGAAGTATTGAAGCTCGCCAGCCGCCCCGGAAAAACGAAGAGAGGTCCTTCGGGCCGCTGCGCGTCCCTCAGGATGACGAATTTTTATTTTTATTTCTAATCTGAACAAAGGCTGCGAACGCGGAAAACCTCGGGTGTTTCGTTACGGCTGAAAGACCCGAGCTACATCACCTCATCACTGCCGAGCCACATCAATCGCATCATCAGGCAGCACGAACCTCATGATTTCAGCACTTCGACCAAGCGCGAGATTTCGTCTTGCGTGTTGTAGATATATGGCGAGATCCGAATCGCACGCTCCCTGAGGCTAACGGAAACCTGCGCCGCGCTGAGTTTCTCATAGAGCGCGGCCGTGGCATTCGGGTCACGCGCAGAGACGCACACATAAGGGCCGCGACGCTCGCGCTGCTCGGGCGAGGCCAACGTCCAGCTATCACCGTGCATGCATTGGATGAGTTGATTCGTAAGGGTATCGACGTAGCGTTGAATTGTGTCGACGCCGATGCGCTGCACCAGGTCGAGCGACGCTTCAAAGGCGGCGAGATTGGCGAAACTGGCGGTCTCAGCCGAATCCCAGCGGCGCGCGCCCGGCGCGGGCGCCAGTTCGCGCGAAAACATCGTATGCAAATCGCCGGCCCCGCTAAGACCCATGTAATAGACTGCACCGAGCGGCAAGCGTTCAATCCACTCGCTGGCAATCCAGAAAAAGCCCGTGCCGTAGGGACCGAGAAGCCATTTGTAACCGGTGCTGACAGCCATCGTCGCGCCGAGATCGCGAATGCGGACAGGCATTGCGCCGACGCACTGTGACAGATCGAGCAGAAGCGCGGCGCCAACCTTTTCGCAGGCGCGGCCGACACGCTGAGAATCGAGCATCGCTCCATTATCGAAGCGCACCAGACTCGCCGAAACGAGGCGCGTTTGTGGGCCGATTTGGTCGATGTAATCGTCCGCAGAGATGAAGCGGCCGCTGGGTTCGACGATGCGCACGCGCAGCTTGCCCGCCGTTTGATAGCGGAGCCATGTGGAAAAATGGGCGGGAAATTCACCGCGGCCTACGAGGACTTCGTCGCCCGCCTTCCAATCGATGCCAGCGGCAATGCAAGCCATGCCCGAACTCGCCCCGGTGGTAACGGCGATTTCCTCGGCTTGGGCGTCAATCAGACGAGCGACTTTCCCACGTATGCGATCCGGCATATCGAAAAAGGCGCCGTCCGGGAGACGATAGGGCTGCTTCGACCATTCGAGCGCCTCTTCGGCGGCACGCGCCGAGACCAAGGGCAGTGGCGCCAAGCGCGCGGCGTTGAGGTAAGCGACGCCTTCGAAATCGGCAAATTCCTGGCGATAGGCGGTGGACAGGGACAGCGTTTGGTTTGTCATAGGAGGATTTTATCGAGTTGCCGGACGATCTGAAATTGCGGATGGCCCATTGCACGCGGACAATTTGGCTGGTGCGGCAGGAGGTATTGCAGACGTTTTCGGTCCGAATGTGCGCGCGCTTCTAGTGAGTGGGAGGTCGTCAGAGCACAGCCAGGAGCGACTGTGCCACTAAAAATGTGTGCGGAGGTCGCGGAAGGCGGACAGGATCAGGAGTTTGCCGGCGCCGCTTTCGATTTCGCACTTCTCGAGTTCCCAGGTGGCCGAGTGCGGGATGAAAACGGCGTTGAGGCCGGAGCGCATGGCGGGATTGATGTCGCTACGGGGGCTATTGCCGACCATCCAGCCGTGGGATTTTACGATTTTGAATTGGTCAATCATGCGCTCGTAGGTGGCGCGTTCTTTTTCGATGACGATTTCGATCGCGTCGAAATAGGTTTGCAGACCAGAGCGCTCGACCTTTGCGGCTTGCTCGGCGGGTTCGCCTTTCGTGAGCAGGATGAGGCGATTGCGCTTGGCGAGATATGCGAGCGTTTCAGGGACGCCGTCCATGATGTGGGGCGGAGTGTTTTCAAGTTCCTTGACGATGCGCTCAATCTCCTGGAGGATTTCGCGGCGCGAACCGTTGCCGGCGAGCTTCGTATAGGTGTCTTCAAGCGAACGATGGAAGCTGCGGACGCCGTAGCCATGCTGGCGAATATTGCGGCGCTCGGTTTCGTTGAGGATATGGCGGACGTATTCGCGGGTGTAGCCGAGATGCTCGAGCTGATTGATGAAATGCTCGATCGTCTTCTCAAAGAAAATGTTGTTTTCCCAGAGCGTGTCGTCTGCGTCGATGAGCAGAGTGTGGCGTGGCATCGAATTGCCCTCAGATTTTTTGCAAGGAACAAGAATACAGGATGCAGGGCGGAGAAAACACCTTCGGCGAACGCAATGCTGATTCGCGGGCAACGGATCGCTAAAGAGAGGCGGGGAGAAATTCGTGGCGATCGATGCGGGCTGCGACGCCGGAGCGGCCTTCGTGCGATTCGACACGCATGACGCGGCCGTAACAGCGGATGTGGACGTCACCGGCGAGGGTAATCTGCTGCGGCAGAGTGAGCACAAATTCGATGGAGCTGCCGGGAATCGGCTCGGCCTGCGTGAAGAAAAAGAGGCCGCGATAGCTTACGTCGCGCGTTTCGCCATCTCTTTCGATGACGCCCGCGCCGTCGGGATAGCGGAGGCGGACCGGCAGCATCATGGTAAAGCGACGCGCGGCACGGCGCTCCATTGGCCCCTCCAC
>DATEME010000162.1:0-1502 GCA_035275865.1 Candidatus Acidiferrales bacterium
AAGAAGCGCGTTTTCACGATGTTTGCCGATAATCACCACAACGATGGTCATATCGCGGTCTGGATTCCGGCGATGCCGGGCTTGCAAGCGGCGCTCATCAAGAGCTCGCCCAAGACTTACTTCAGGCCGCCGTACGTCGGCGGTGCAGGATGGGTTGGCATTGAGCTTGACGAGATCAGCGATCAAGACCTGGCGGAACACATCTTCGAAGCGTGGCACTTGATCGACTCAAAAGGGAAGAAGCGCAGCATGCCCCGTTAGACATAGTTGAAGCCAATTGGCTGCTTGGAGACAACGAACAAGACGCGAAGTGACCCCATCACAACTTCAAAGAAAGCGTGTTCGCGCCAGTACCGCCGTTCTTGACAGCCCGTCGGTGCCGCTCCTAAGCTCATCGCGTGACAATCTCGCGCCGCCATTTCATGAAAATGGCAACGGCAGCTGCGGCACTGCCGCGCTCCGCTTTCGCGCAGTCTTCCGCTCCGGCACCTTCTCACGCTACCTCGCGCGAGTCTCTGCGCGAATTGCCGTATTCCTCTGTCCAACTCGCCGGCGGCCCTTTCAAGCGCCAGTACGACGCCCTTCACGCGCACTATCTTTCGCTCGATAATGATCGCCTGCTGAAAGTCTATCGCCAGCGCGCCGGCCTGCCCGCTCCCGGCGAGGACATGGGCGGCTGGTACGATCTCAACGGCTTCGTTCCCGGACACGCACTCGGCCAATTCATTTCCGGTCTCGCGCGCATCGGAGCGAGCACAGGCGACCAAGCCTGCCACGAGAAAGTTCACGCGCTCGTCACCGGTTTCGGAGCCACTCTCGGCCCGGCCAATCAATCCATCCTCCGGCCCGAGACGAACCTCTGGCCCTGTTACACGCTCGACAAACATTTCATCGGCCTCATCGATTCCGCGCGCCTGAGCAACGTCGCTGAATCAACGATTCTGCTGGAGCGTGTTTTCCACGGCGCAAAACCGCTCCTCCCCACGAAGGGACGCGACCGCATCGGCAAGAAAGATCCTCCCTACGACGAGACGTACGTGATGCCGGAAAATCTTTTCGCGGCCCACGAACTGACAGGCGATCCCGCATTCCACGAACTCGCAATCCGCTATCTTCTGGATCGCGAATATTTCGATCCGCTCGCGCGCGGCGAAAATCCCCTGCCGGGTCAGCACGCCTATTCGCACGCGATCGCGCTCAGTTCGGCCGGCAAGGCGTATCTCTCGCTTGGCGACACAAAATATCGCGAAGCGATGCGCAACGCTTTCACACTCCTCACCACTCAACAGCAATTTGCCTCGGGCGGTTGGGGACCGAACGAAACATTCATCGCACCGCATCGCGGCGAACTCTACTCATCGCTATCGACCACAGTCGACCACTTCGAAACGCCGTGCGGCTCCTACGCCGCCACAAAACTTGCGCGCTATCTCCTTCGCACGACGCCCAATCCGCGCGAGCGCGTCCAATACGCCGATTACCTCGAGCGCGTGCTCTACAAC
>DATEME010000163.1:0-7267 GCA_035275865.1 Candidatus Acidiferrales bacterium
TGATCGCGACCGGGACGCCTGCCAAGGGTGGCAATTGCTCGCCGCGCGCGATGGCCGCGTCGATGCGATCGGCTTGCGCGAGTCCACGCTCCGGAGAAAGCGTGAGAAATGCGTTCCATTGTGAATTGTGCTTCTCGATGCGTGAGATGAAATCGGAATAGATCTCGCGCGCGGACACCTTTTTCGATTGCAGAGCGTCGCGAATCGCGGGAATGGTCCAACGGGCCGGGGCGCTCATCGCTCGATCACCCGCGGAACACGAAAGAACGGCTTTGCCGATTCGGGAGCTTGCGCGAGGACCGCTCCTGCGTAATCGCACGGACGGACGACGTCTTCGCGCAGTTCGGGATGGGCAGCGGCGCCATCGTGTTCGGCCGGGAAGACAACCTGCGACATCGGCTCGACTTTGGAGACGTCGACTTCCTTTAATTTGTCGACATATCCGAGAATCTGATCGAGTTGCGCCTGGTACGTATCGACTTCGGCAGGCGTCAATTCAAGATTCGCGAGTTCGGCAACTCGCACTACGTCTTCACGGCTGATTTTCATGATGGCTCCGGTATTTCAGAGGCGATTAAGCAAGCAAAGAGCTCGACTGGACGGCGAGTCGGCCGCTACAAAGGCAAGTAAACAACGTAGCGAACTCTCGCGGAGGTTTCAAGTGCGCGCGATCGACGTGCGCGCGATCGGCGCGCACTGCTCGTTGCCCTTCAGTTCTCGGAAGGCCTCTGAATGCGGTCGATCACGATGATCTCAACTGGCCCCTTTGTCGCCTCGAGCCTCAACCCGAGCTGCTCCTGTACCGCTGTGAATATCGATGGCCCGCTCAATCCGAGGTTCTCCTCCATGGCGCCCAACGCCGACGGCGGTGGCTCGCCTGGATGTTCCTGATACCATTCCAGACGGATGTCGTACTGCGCTTTCAGTCCGGTGTTGTCAACAACGGTGTGATCGAGATATCCGCTCAAGCTATCAACGAACTTCGCAAGCGTCGTATTATGCCCCTCGGCCACCACTTTGCCCGAGCCGGCGGATATCCGCATGCTCGGTGTGTCATCACCTGAATGGACCTTCAGCTTCGACCCGCGCTTTCCGACCACAAGCGAGTAGACGGGGAGTTGTTTCACTTCACGATGGAACTTCAGCTCGCAGCGTTCTGAGAGCAACGGTTGCAGAAGTGCCCAGAGATTGTCATCGCTGATATCTGTGTTCTCAATCTCCGCGTTGATATCGTACCTGTCGGTTCCGATCCACGCCGGACCGCCTGCGATCTGAAGGTCTTTCACATGAAAAGTCTTTTGCATCACCATGCGCATGGTTACGTTCGAGGCAGTCAGGCGCCCATGAGACGTGCGCATGTTCGCACTCGTGCTGCCACTACGATTCATTTTGATCGACGTAACATCGAATGACGCAGCGCCCGGCGCTTGTGCCCGGTTTTGAGAAAGAACATGTGGTTGTGCCAGTAGAAACAGCGACGTACAGACGAGCGCACGGGCCAGTAGCGGAATAGAGGATTTGAAGTTTTGTTGTCGCATTCGGCGTATATGGTATACGCACCGCCGAACGCATTTGTTCCGTGATGTTTGTCGGCGCCTAAATGGGGCGGTGCAGATAACTGTCAAATTCTTCTTCTATTACTTTACCATAGGGACTGTGGCATCATTGCCAGCGTGTGAAACGGCGTCGGGAGAGATTCATGCGCACGCTACGAGCATGGTTCTTGCGCTTTGGGGGCTTATTCAACAAGCAGGATCGCGACCGCGAACTCGCCGACGAACTTGAATCCAACCTCCAGCTGCACATTGACGAGAATATCCGCGCTGGCATGTCGCCGGAAGACGCTCGGCGCGATGCGCTGATCAAACTTGGCGGCGTGGAACACGTGAAGGAAGGCTACCGGGAGCAACGCGGCATTCGATGGATTGAGACGCTAGTTCAGGATGTGCGTTTCGGGATGCGGATGTTAGCGAAACATCGGGCGTTTACGGCGATTGCGATTGGTTCGCTGGCGCTGGGGATCGGGGCCAATACAGCAGTCTTTACCATCACCAGAGAGGTTTTGCTCGACAAGCTCTCCGTTCACAAGCCCGAAGACTTGCGTCTGTTTGCATGGAGAGTCGATAAAAACCACGTGCCCATTCGTATTTGGGGTAATTGGAATGAGGCAACTCACACCTGTACCTCATTTTCGTACCCCATTTATCAGCAGCTTCGATCGAAGAGCGCCGCGTTTGAAGACGTCTTCGCCTTCAAGGTAATTCCACAAGTCACAGTCAGCGTGGATGACCAGCCGGAACCTGTGAAAGCTGAGCTGGTATCCGGGAATTATTATTCCGCGCTTGGCGTAAATCCGGTTCTCGGCCGCGGAATTCAGAACCCGGATGATGGCACGCCTGGCAGCGGCGCCGTTGCCGTTATCAGCGACGGATTCTGGTCGCGGCATTTTGGGCGCTCTCCTGACGCGATCGGGAAAACAATTCAGATAAACCTTACGTCCGCGACGATTATTGGCGTGAATCCCCGAGAATTTACCGGTGCATCCAGCGTACAAGTCTCGCCGGATGTTTTTCTGCCTCTCAGCATGGAACCAATTGCCGCTCCGAATGACGCTAAATCGCTCCTAACCAACGCGGACGAATGGTGGGTACTGGTGATGGGCCGCATCAAGCCCGGGGTTGCCGACGAGTCCGTGCGCGCCGCAATGGATGTTGTTCTGAACAGCGCTGTCCGCTCTACGATGACGGTGGAGAAAACCCAATCCGTACCGCATTTCGTCGTGCAGGACGGAAGCCGCGGCGAAGATCTAAGCGCCCAACGATTTACGAAACCACTCTATGTGCTCATGGCGCTCGCAGGAGTCGTGCTGCTTCTTGCTTGCGCAAATCTGGGGAACCTGCTGCTTGCCCGCGCGAATAGTCGTCAGCGCGAATTGAGCGTTCGCCTTGCGGTGGGAGCAAAGCCCGCGCGCCTCATGCGTCAGATGTTTACAGAAAGCCTGCTGCTCTCCGCTGCCGGAGGCATTGCCGGACTGCTCCTAGGCTACGGTTCGCGAAACGCCATTCCGCATCTGATGTCGTCTCCTTGGGGAACAGCAGCCATTCAGGTGCGCTTCGACTGGAAGATCTTCGGGTTCACCGCCGCAGTTTCTCTTTTTACCGGCCTATTTTTTGGCTTTATGCCGGCCTGGCAGGCCATGCATACGCAAGTGAGCAGCGGCCTCAAGGAAAACACACATTCTAGTACGCCGGGCAGCGGCAATTTTTCCGGGAGAATATTTGTATCCGTTCAGATCGCCTTATCGATGGTGCTCCTGGTTGGCGCCGGCCTTTTCATCCGGACACTGACGAACCTCAATAAAAACCGACTTGGCTTTCGGCCTGACAATCTCGTGCTTTTCGAGATTCAACCACCGAGGACACGCTATCCCGCTCCGAAAGACATTGGGCTGTACCGGCAGATTGAACAACGTCTGGCATCTACCCCTGGCATCAAGTCTGTCACCCTCTCCAAGAACCCGCTGATCGGCGGCAATATATCCAACGACGATTTTGTTCCAGATGGCTTGCCTCCAATCCCGAACGCGAAGACCTATGTCGATGACAATGTTGTCGGATGGGATTTTTTTTCAACCATGGGCATCCCTATCCTGGCGGGCCGGAGTTTTGACAGTGCGGACACCGAAACGTCCCAACCAGTTGCCGTTATCGATCAGCAGCTAGCGAAGGAATATTTTCCAAACATCAATCCCGTCGGCAGAACTTTCGTTTCCAACAAGAAAGATATCGAGATCATCGGCATCAGCGGCGACACCAGATACGCCGACCTGCGCAATGATCCTCCGGCAACCTTCTATACTCTTTACCGGCAGCAATCGAAAGCCCAGCCAAACATGACTTTCGAAATATCCACCGGCATAGAACCCTCGGCAATTGTGCCTTTTCTGCGCGAAGCTGTCGGATCGGTCGATAAAGATCTGCCGCTCCTTAATATTCGTACTCAAAATGAGCAGATCAGTGACAGAACGAGGCAGGAGCGCATGTTCGCATCGCTCACCAGTGGATTCGGCCTGCTCGCTCTCATCCTTGCTTGCGTCGGCATTTACGGAGTCATGTCCTACACCGTTTCGCGGCGTGCGAATGAGATCGGCGTTCGCATGGCCCTGGGAGCGCAACGCGGCCGCGTGCTGCGTATGGTCCTCGGCGACGCCTGGTGGCTCGCATTTGTCGGCGTCATCGCGGGCCTTGGCGCCGCACTCGGCATCGGCCGCTTGATTGCCAGCATGCTTTATGGACTCAAGCCCGACGACCCATCCACGCTCGTAACGGCTGCGCTGCTGCTCATTTTCGTCGCGCTCGCCGCAAGCTGGATTCCTGCGTATCGTGCCGCCAGCATTGACCCGATGCGGGCACTACGCAGCGAATGATGCCCATAGGAAAAGCTGGCTTCGCCTGATCGATTTATCCGCTTCAAGATTTCCTACGAGTTTCAGCCAGCCTTCCACCACCGGCCGTGGAGATCGCAATGATCTGCCGCGCGGAAAAGACACGGATAGCCAAAGAGCCCAGCGTGTTAGGTCGCGATTGTCAGCTCCTGAGCAACGCGCTAAAAGATTCGCGTTACTGCGCGTCGGGCAGAACCGGCAGGGCCACGACATCGACCGTGGAGGGGTCGTCGCGCAGCTTGATGTAAAGCAACGTCCCGTATGGTCGCGGAACGGAGAGCGCCGCGTTCATATATCCGGCGGGCACTGGAACTATATTTTTAAATTCAGGATCGGAAGCCACCGAGTCGAGCAGGAAGAGATTTGCGCCGCCGAGCGTGCATTGCTGATCCGGTGCAGCGGGACAATGCACTTCGTTGAGCGTGGGAATGCGAACAAGATGCGCGAGCGGCTGCCAGTCGCCTTTGGAGCCATCGTCGGCGACGGGGCGGAATTGCAGCGGGCCGAATGCGGATGCGCCGAATGCCTTCTGCGGGTCGAGCACGGCAAGAACGCTGGACGCATCCTGCAGCACGAGGCCGCCGTCCGCGGTCCCGAGTAGCACATCAAACGATCCATCCACCGTGGCTACTTCGATTTTTTCCGTGCGCGGAAACGCCTGCGGCACCTCCGACTTCACGAAAAACGACAGCCGGCCGTTTTGCGGCAACTCGTCGCTTGCGCCGAGATGAATCGAACCGGGCACATCTCCCACCTGGACGTTCTTGCTGACCAGTGTCAGCTTCGGCCTTGGAGCTTCCACCGTGGTCTGCAAGTTGAGGGTACGCCCGTCTTTCAACTGTACGTGCGCGTCCTGCTTCGCATCGGCTTGCAAGGCTGCGACAGAGGCGTTATCGGGAGCGGTCAGGGTGAGCACATCTTCTTGATTGCTGCGCGAAAGCTTTGCAGGAGCGAAGTGCATGCCGTTCAACTCGAGCCCACTCACTTCATCGAGCCGCGCACCCGTCAGAACGCCCTGATAATCGCCCGCGTTAATCGCAAAACGATCCAAGCGCGCCGCCTCAGCATACGTGTGCACAGTAAGCGCGTCCGGATCAGCCGCGCCATACTGCTTTATTTTCAACGTGAGCGGCGCTGCCGGCTCGTCTTTCAGCGGAACGTTCATTTCGATTTGCGCCGGATCATCGACTTTCCACGTCACGGCGAGCTTTTTGCCGGCAGGATCGAGCGCGCTTACTTCCTGCACGCATTCTGCGCAGCCTTGCTTCGCGTGGATCGTGTCCTGGCGGCCGACGACGAGCGCCGCGGCGTCAGCTGGAGGAATCGTCCATTTCGCGGTTTGCGGATTCTGGAATTTGAACGCGGGGCCGTCGTAAGTGTCAAAACCCCAAGAACCGCGTAGCGAGCCGGTCACTGCGTCGGGCAAATTTGCCGCCTTCAACGCTTTGGTATCGATCACGAATCCGCCGCTGGCGGCATCGGGGGTGGCAGGAAGCGTGATGGCGCTGCCCGTTTTGCCCTGAAGGCGAAGAACGAAATCGTGCGCTATGGCCGTCGAGTAGACGAGAGGCGCGCCCAAGATGGGCAAAACGAGGGGAGCTTTTTCAAGGCAGAAAATCTGCTTCGCGTCAGCAGGACGTAACGGGGGCAGTTGCGCCGCCTCGATGGCGGGCAGACCTACCACGAGCACGGATTTCGGATTGTGGAATGACGGAGGCGAATTCAACCGCAGGTTCAACTCGTCATCGTGCGGTAAGGTGACCGCGGGGATGTATTGATACTCGGCGGTGTGAAGACTTCCGAGCAGGCGCGCCACGTCCATCACCGTGCCGACATACGCGCTGTAATACTCAGCGGAAATTACCGGCGTCGCGGTTACGGAACCGATCAAATCAGACGGCGCGCCAGACGTGAGGGCTGCCACGATCGAATTACTGTGGGAATCGTCCAGCACGAGATTTTCAGTATTTTGCGTGAGGCACGAGGCTTGCTGGTCAGCGGGGCGGTCGAAGCAATCCTGATTAACTTTCAGATGCAGGGTTTGGGCGAGCAACTTCGTGCGGGATTCCAGCGCCGTGGGATCTGTCAATGATGTTTCGCGCACTTCAGCCAAGTATTTATCCACACGCGTGCGATCTAGGCTCGCCTGATTGAGATCCTCAGAGGCTCTGACGAACATGCCGGGACGACCGCGGACTGTGGAGCGCAAAGTGGGCATATCTCCGCCCGTTGCCGGTGCAAGAAACAGCAGGGCCTGTTGCGCGTTCTTCGGGATTGTGATCACGGAGCCCTCTTCGCGCGATTGCTTGCTCCAGGTTTCGATCCGCGTGAACCAATTATCCGGCGGAGGATTCGTCGGCCCCTGCAGGAATGCAACGATTAGAACGTAGCGGACCGATTGGTCCTTTGGCAGATCGGTCTGAATCCAGAGCCGGTCGCCTACCTGAAGATTCGGCACGCTGGAAATCGGCAGTGTCTTGCCGGCGCGTGTCACGGTCATTTCCAACTTGGGACCGATCAGGTCGAAGGGAGCGTCAGCGCGAACAGCGAGCGTCCACAAAAGAACGGCTGCAAGTAAGAGAAATGATTTTGTAATCGTATTTTGCGAACGTATGACGCGCAACGCTGGATTCGACATTGGGCACACTCCTTGTCCGGGATTCCGATCGACACGGGATTTCGAACAGCCGGTTCACACACCCGTTCATGATTGCAGAAAAGTTTAGATGCAGCGCATGCGCAATGGGCTGGCACGGATCACGAGGAAATTCCCTTAGTAAATTGTAAGAGGAAGGACGACAGGGATCACTGCCCTGGCCACGA
>DATEME010000164.1:0-3683 GCA_035275865.1 Candidatus Acidiferrales bacterium
GCGTCGTCGGTGTCTTGTCCCGAGGCGGCCCGTCGAACCTCGCCACAACAGCAGTTCCTGAGGGCGGCTGAAACACGGCGCGATAGTGCGCGCCGGCCGAAATCGGATACGCCGGGTGGAATATCAGAGTGCCGTTTTCCACGGCATAGCTGCCGGCAAGCGGAGGCACATCTCCCGTTCCGGCGTATACGCGAAAGAGCGAGCTCCATCCGCGAGCGGGCGGTTGTGACGGCGCATGCCAGCCGCTTACACGAAAGACAACGCCGTCAAAATGAATGGAGATAGTTTGCGCCGCCGCGATCATTCCCATACAAAAGAGAATGACCGCGACGGCGGCAGGTTTTAGCTTTCGCGGAGGCGTCACCGCTAAGGCAACGCAATCGTTTGCAAGTTAACCGGCTCGGCTGGCGGCCCAGGAGCCCACGCCTGGCCCGTAGTCTTTCCTGTCACGATCACCGCATCCGACGCATCGAGCTGCGCGAGATGCTGCACATTCTGCAGGTCCTTCATCGTGTCGTAAGGAACGCCCGCCACGTCTGTCTTCTGCGGCGCCGCAATCGCCGGATACGACGCGAGATCGTCCGCCTTCAGTTTCATAACGCCGCGCGCCGTATTGGCGATCAGGATGTAGTCGTGTCCGTCCTTTTTGTAGGGCACCATATCGAGCGGCTGATTTCCCGCACCGAGGTCTGCAATCTCAACACCCTTTACCTGCGCGCCCGGTTGCAGCGAACTCACCGGAATCTTCACCAGCGGCGTGCACGTGTAGGCGGCCAAAATATACGGCTGTCCACCGATTGTATAAGGCACAAACGTGCGGATCGGCGCCTCCGTCTCAAAGCGGCCATGCGACGAATGCCAGATCTGCAGCGTCGTCCCTTTGCTCGCTTCCTTGAACGGGAAGGGAATCGAGCGCAGCGCCGAAGACCACTCTTCGTTCGAAAGGCCCGCCACGACCACGTCCCCATTCACATAATTCATGTTCGTAATCGTCTGCATCCGCGGATTCTGGCGAGCTGTCGGATTCGACTCCGGCGCATCCACGAGGCTCACGGACGAATACTTGGCATTATCGAGCGGCACTGTCATGATGTCGCCTTTTGCGTCGACGCGCAGGATCAGCGGCATCGCATCCGGTCCGCGTCCACGAGACGCCGAAAGATAAACGTTCTTCGAGATCGGATTCACCTTCACGTCGTTGATTAGAATCTGATCGGGCTTGACGCCAACAAGCGCCGCAATCTTCTGATCGATATTGTCGACGTTAATCTTCACGCTTGATGCGGCGGTCTTGCGGTCTCCCGTGTCAATTGCCACCACGCTGCCGCCGATCGAATCGCCTACGAACAAAATGCCGTCAGGCCCGAACGCGAGCGGCCCGGCTGAAGTTAATGGAACTTTTCCCGAAGAAAGGTTAGCGAGTGGGCTCGCAGGTACGCGAGCCGATGTGGCCCCGATGGCGAGTGCAGTAGCAAGGCATAGCGCGCACGCTATGCCGGCGAACGTGATGCGGCGCATCCTCCACCTCCTTTGGTCATTTACGCCCCGTTCTGATGTATCACGAGACCCGCAGGCGGTCAAACAATCCGATGTAAATTCGACGTAGGAACGGTTCTTTTCCCCGCTGGCGCGCCATCACCTGTAAGATCGCGCGAAGATGCCGCGCGAGCGCAGGCGCAGTCCGCGTCCTCTGCGAGCGTCAGGCCCGTGCAAATGTCGATGCCGCGGCCGTATCGCCCTCGTTATTCAAAATCATCGGTAGCAAAAACTCCTGCAGCCGGCTGCTCTCGATGGGCGCAAGCCGGTTCAACTGAATTCCAAACCGGTTGTCACTGAGCGCCCTTACTACCGATCCGGACCCGGTAATCGGCATTCCGCCTTGATTCGGCGCATAAAGGCTCACGCGCACCGAAGACAACGCCGGAATCGTATTCGTCGTTCGCACAAGCAGGCCATTCAGGCTCACGTCGATCGTTTCGCCTTCCACTTCCTCGTGATCGAACTGCAGCCGCACGCGCGTCCGCAGCGGCACGCGCCGGAACCGCCGGCGCTCGTGCTCCACAGCGCCGTGCATCGCCCGCACCAGGCGCAGCAGCCGCGTCTTATCGACGGGCTTGTACAAGAAGAAGTGTGCCCCGGCCGCAAACCCTTCCGAAATGGCAGACGTGCTCTGATCGTCGCTCAACATGATGATCGGCGTCATCTGATTTACCCCGGCCTTGCGGGCGATGCGTGCCATTTCCGGCCCGTCCGGCGAAGGCATCTCGAAATCCACGAGGATGACCATGAATTTTTCCTTAGCCAGATGTGCCAGAGCGGCCCGGCTGTCCGTCATCGCCAGCACTTCCATCCCCGTCGCATGAACTAAGACTTCTTTCATGAAAGCGCACGAAGCTGGGTCGTCATCCACAATGAGAATCCGAGAGTCCATGCGAGGCCCTCCTAAGAGACTTATCGGCAGGCCGCCAATCGTCTCCAGTGCAAGGAGGGATTATCACTCGCTCAACAGAAGGGGTTTACGGTGACCGTGGGAGAGAAGGTCAGCCTCGTCCAACGAGATGCCCGACCAGCTCGCTTCGCGGTTTCCGGCCGGCTCATCAGCGGTGCCGCTCAGTCTTTTGCCTCGGTTTTCCGAGCTATCTCGACCATGCGTTCCAGGTCGACGCCGCTGTCGCGAAGAATCTGAACGGCCCTGCAATCTCCGATGCGAAGCAATCCTGCCAACAAGTGCTTCGTGCCGATTTCTCTCTGTTTTCTGAGCTCGGCTTCCTCGACCGCGAGTCTTAGCGCCTGTTCCGCCTCGGGGGACAGGGGAATTTCCTTGTTGGTAGGAATTTGTTCCTCGGGTGGTGCTTCCGGTCCCATTTTTGTCCGAAATACATCGGCGCTGCCGATGTCACCCAGTTTATTCCAGAGAGGATTTGGATCTAATACGGAGAAGGCACGCCGAGTCATATCGCTCAAACATCACTCACCCGCCTGCGCCGCTATCCTCCGGCTGCATCACCTTAGCCGCCATCTTAGCCACAAACCGCCGCGGTGCGAGGCGCTCCAATCCCACCATGAGCCGGTTCTTTCCGCCCGAAATGACGAACGTGTCGCCGCGAGCCATTCCTTCGAGCCCCACGCGCGCCACTTTTTCCGCCGTCTCCGGCGAACGAAACGTCCGGTCCGGCTGCCGCGCCACGGACTGAAATTCCGTCGTCGTCGATCCTGGGCACAACGCGCACACATGCACTCCCAACGGCCGCAACTCTTCCGCGATCCCCTCCGCAAAAAGCAGATCGAAAGCCTTCGTTGCCGCATACGCCGAATTGAACGGCACGGGCTGAAACGCCGCCACCGAAGACACAATCAGCACATCGCCGCGCTGCCGCGCGATCATCCCCGGCACATAAAGCTGCGTCAACGCGACTACCGCCGTGCAGTTCACCTGAATCATCTCGGCGATTCGCTGCGTCGGAACCTTGTGCACATATCCAAACGCTCCAAAGCCCGCGTTGTTCACCAGCAGCTCGACTTCGATGCCGAGCCCGTTCGTAAACGCGTAAATTTTCTCGGGCGCCCCTGGCTGCGTCAGATCGGCGCTAAAGACCTGCACTCTGGTGCTGTATTTCGCCGCAAAGTCGCTAGCCAGCGCCTGCAAACGCTCCGTCCGCCGCGCGGTCAGCACAAGATGCGCC
>DATEME010000165.1:0-2294 GCA_035275865.1 Candidatus Acidiferrales bacterium
CAGGGTGAGGATGTGATCATCGCGGGCTCGGTCACCGACGACGACGCCCGCAAGACCTACCCGCAAGGCTGGAAGGCGCCGCGGCCCTATATCCGCATCGTGCCGCAGCCGCGGGACTGAAAGGCACCGAACGGTCCGAAGCAAAATGCGGCGCGTGCTTCGCACGCTGGCAAACAGCCGCGCGCAAGAGCGGGGCGGCGAGACCTTGCGCGCGCTGCCCTGAACGAACAACCGCCGCGACGAAGAGGCAGAAATCAATGACAAACACGATTTTCGAGTCGATGTCGGCCGCACCGCCAGATCATCCGCAGTTGGCATCACCAGCGACAGCTACGGATGCGGGCCTGACACCCGATGTGACCGGCTTCTATGATGCAACAACTGGCAGCATCCAATATGTCGTCGCTGACCCACTGACCCGAAGGTGCGCGGTCATCGATCCGGTCCTCGACTTCGATCCAAGATCAGGCTCGACGCGAACGACGTCGGCGGATCGATTGTTGAAGCATATCGAAGCACATGGGCTCACCCTGAAATGGATCCTCGATACCCATCCGCACGCAGATCATTTTTCTGCGGCTGGTTATTTGAAGGACATGACCGGTGCGTCAACGGGCATCGGTGAACGCGTGGTGGAGGTTCAGAGGCTATGGAAAGCAATTTACAATCTGCCGGACAGCATCCCTGTGGACGGGTCGCAGTGGGGTCGTTTGTTTGCAGATGGAGAACGATTCACAGTTGGTGAGATGGAGGCCTCGGTATTGCTGTCCCCCGGTCATACCCTCTGCTCTGTCACCTACATCATGGGGAACGCAGCTTTCGTTCACGATACTCTCTTCATGCCCGATTCGGGGACGGCGCGCGCCGATTTCCCGGGAGGTGATGCTCGGCAGCTCTGGCGGACCATTCAGCGGATTCTGCAGCTGCCAAGCGACACACGCCTCTTCTCGGGGCACGACTACCGTCCAAACGGCCGGAGGGCCTCTTGGGAGAGCACCGTTGCTGCCCAGAGGGCGCACAATCTGCATTTGAAGAACTGCGACGAGAGCAAGTTCGTCAAGCTTCGGACGGAGCGGGATCGGACCCTGCCGATGCCTGCGCTGATGTTGTCGGCCCTCCAGGTAAACCTCGCGGGGGGTCGGCTGCCGGCACCAGAGAACGACGGTCGCCGTTACTTGAAAATCCCGCTCAACGCTTTCCCTCAGGCATCGTGGGGTTAGCTATGCGCTTTTTTGATCGAGCGCGAGGGGGCGCCAAATGACCGAGGTCCGATTAACTGGGTCGCTCCACCTTCCGCTTCCTGCGCCAGCCAAGCAACCCCATGAAGGTGGCCCTTAGATTATCCAACGAGAGGGATAGGCAATCGGATCATCGAAAGCGCCGTTCGCAGAACGGGACGCTATGGAAGATTTGCCGGATCAATCCGCTTTGACGCCTGCGAACTTCACCACCTTGGCCCACTTTTCGGTTTCGTCGGCGAGGAGCTTACCGAAGTCGGCGGGTGAGCCTGGAACGGCGGTGGCGCCCAACTCGGCAAGCCGCGCGTTCATCTTGGGATCGGCGAGGGCCGCATTGTCCCGCGGCGAGAGCTTGCGCTCGACGCTCACGCGGACCGAGCCGTAGCCTTTACGTTTGGTGCCCATCCCTCACTCCCTTCGTGACGGAGCCACACTGACTTAGGATCGATCCTTTGTCGCTCCAATTCTCCACGTGGCCGGTGCACACTGCGGCATGCTCGCGCTCACCGACAGCCAGCTCGGCATGCTCGCGATCGCCGCCACCGCGGTCACACCGTCGCAACGCGGACGATGGCTCAAGCAGATTGCCAACGAGCTCGACGGCGATCGAGCACGGCAGCAGAACGCCCGCCGCGTCGCGCGCTGCCGAGCGCCTTCGCCCTCACCGCCGTTCCCGGCAAATCCAGACTGGATCGGTCGGCGCGCGTCTCGGCCGTAAATCCGTTCGCGAACATCAGCGCCTCGGTGCAGCCGTCCCGATCGGACGGATCACGCTTTGGGTCAGTACGAGGACCGCATGTCCGACGCACGGCTACGAGCCGACACGCGAGGCGGCGATGGCAGCGTTCGCGAAAAGTTGGCGGCGGAGTAGTTCTAAGATCGGGAAGTCCGCTTTCGGGGCGCTACCTCGGCCTGAGGGGAGGACACGAGGCGGGCTTTAATCGTATGTGATTTCAAAGAGATGGATCGCCCTGCCAATGGCCAGTGGCTTCAGCGCGATTCAGAACAATTCAGATCTGTCCCAAGGACTTAGTCCGCGATGGGCGGCACAGTCGA
>DATEME010000166.1:0-6230 GCA_035275865.1 Candidatus Acidiferrales bacterium
CACCCAATTCCAGATGAATCGACGTCGGCATCTCTTCGCGTGCCAGGAAGAAACACGCGACGACCCAAAGGATATTCGGGACGATCCACAATATACCCGTAATCCCTAATTGCCGAATTTCATGGGCGGCCTCAACTGTGAAAACTCTCCCGCGCGAATAGGAGTCGAAAAGCCGCCGTAGGTGCGTCAGTGCCTTGAGTTGCACTGCCAACGCCAGAGCGACAATCAATGCGAGAATCACGCGCTGAGTAATCGTGAGAGCACCGAAGGGAATTGTTACGCCGAACGCGCTAACACCCGGATTTGAGGAGATCGTCATGCTGAAGCCGCTGATTGCAACGCCATGACCGCTCACAATGCGGACGACGGCCACGAAAAGCAGAAGGCTGGTCAGTACGATCAGCCCCCACCATACGCCGCCGAGCAGTTTGCCGATTCGCCTGATCCTGGCGAGTTTTTTCTGGGTATCGGGGCGCATATTCTCTCCTTGAACAGGTTGCGAAAAAACGCAGAAGCGTACTCAGGGGCCGTCGTGACTCCGCGTCGAGCGATGACCGGCTGAAAAGAGAGCCGGTCTCTACGGAACCGTTACCCTTCGCGAAACGCTTGCCTACCGACGCTGCGGGGGGGCACAGGAGCAACGGCGCCCACCGAGAGGCGCGCGCAAACGCCGCGCGCAACGGTGGCCGCTACAAAACAGCCGCCTTTTGCAACGTCATCTTAGGTATCTTGCGAGGAACTATAGTGTAAGTCAATAGTTATTTATCGTTAGTCGATAAGTAGATGCTGAAAAACAAACACTACGGATTTGCGGTACCGAGCATCGCCACTCAATGAAAAAACGGCACGAGAGCGCCCGCTAGCGTGCCGGTTCGGTTGAAGACCGATATTGCCGAGCCGTTAACAGGAGTCAGGCTCGTTCATCAGATGTACTACTTCAAAGTGACCAGATACGCCGTGAGATTGTGAATCTGATCGTCCGTTAGCTTTGGGAGCATATCGATATGGGCCTGCAGCGGATTGTGGACCACGACTTTCGCCACGCTCTTGTCGCGTTCATATGTGAGGTGATTGTCGTTCGCATCCGTCAAGGTGACCACGAAATCGTCGAGATGATCAAGCTTCCCCTCGACCACTTTGCCGCCAGTCAGCGTCACAGTGACGGTCGTCGGAGGAACCTCAATCCCCGTTGCGCCGCGGCCGCGACCGCCACCGCCTGATACGAGGGCGTTCTGAAGCGATTTGGCATCCATTTTCGCCCCGATTCCCGTGAGATCGCCCGTGACCGAGTGGCAGGTGGCGCATTTGCCGTCACCGTTGAAGAACGTCTGCCCTGCGGACGCATCCCCGACGACGATATTGGTCGGAAAATCGATAATCGTCCGATAGTTTGCGCCAACTCGGTGGAGATAGCCCGCAATATCCGTGACCTGGTCCGCGGTAAGGTCAAACTTGGGCATGCCAAGCTCAGGCCGCCCGTTTTGGACTACGGGCGCGATCAACTCGCCCTTGTCGTCGTCCATCACGAGCTGCGAGCGCACAAGATTAATGCCGCCGTTGCCGCCGCGAGCGTCCATACCGTGGCAAGTGGCGCAATCCTGGCCATAGATCGCTTGCCCGCGCGCGATTGTCGCGTCGTCAGCCTGCGGATGCATCGGATAAGCAGGTCCACGTCCACCTGCAGGACCGCCGCGTCCTCCGCGTCCACCACGACCGGCTTGCGCCGCCGGCGCGGTTCCATTCTCGATTTGCTCGGCCGTTGCCGGCGCTTGCGCGCCCGTTTGCGCGGCAACAGCAAGGAAAATCGCAACAGACAGCCCCACCGAAATCACGGCCAACCTATTGAATAATTTCACCGCACACCTCAACTGAGCAGAATGTAATGCCTTCCGATAGCGCGTGAATTTATCACCGTCGACTCGATATTCCAATAGCCAAAATGCAAAAATTCACGCTACTTTGCGATGCACTGCGGGCGCGATGGCGCGAACCTCGTCCATCAATTGCGCAAATTGATCGGGATAAAGGGACTGCGCGCCGTCCGAAAGAGCGCGTTCGGGATCGGGATGCACTTCGATGATCAGCCCGTCGGCTCCTGCAGCGACCGCCGCGCGCGCCATCGCCGCGACTTTGTCGCGGCGTCCGGTACCGTGCGACGGATCGGCAAAAATCGGCAGGTGCGAGAGGCTCTTCACAACGGGAATGGCCGCAATATCGAGTGTGTTGCGCAGATATGTGTCGAACGTTCGTATGCCACGCTCGCAAAGAATCACTTTGTAGTTTCCGCCGGCCATGATGTATTCGGCGCTAAGCAAGAGCTCCTCAAGCGTGGCGGACATCCCGCGCTTGAGGAGTACGGGCACGTCGACTTCGCCTAGCGCGCGCAGCAGATGATAGTTCTGCATGTTTCGCGCGCCAACCTGCATTACATCCACATAAGGCCGCATGATTTCGATCTGCGTAGGGTCCATCACTTCGCTGACTACAAGCAGCCCGTTTTTTTCGGCAGCCTCGCGCATGAGTTTCAGGCCGTCTTCGCCCATGCCTTGGAAACTGTACGGCGACGATCGCGGCTTGAACGCGCCGCCGCGAAGCAGCTTGGCCCCCGCGCGGGCAACTTTCGCCGCCACATCATTGATTTGCTCGCGCGACTCGACAGCGCACGGACCGGCCGCGACTACTACGCTGTTTCCACCTACATGTACGCCCTTGCCGATATCGAAGACCGATCCTTCCGGGCGCGTGGGCCGTGCGGCCAGCTTGAAAGGATGCGAAATCCTGACGATCTCCTCGACTCCCGGCGCCGAAACGAGCGCCTCCAGCTCGTTTCGATGTTTGTTGCTGTCGCCAACAACTCCAATCACGGACCTTTCCTCCCCCTGAATGACGTGAGCCTGAAAGCCGCATTCTTTGATGCGGTCGATTACGTGATTAATTTCGCTTTCGCTCGCACCTGCTCGCATGTTGATGATCATCTAGTATTTCCTCGCGAATTCACACGTCAAAGCAAAACCCTCAGGCGCCGCAAAAACCGCGGCACCCGAGATACATGAACCAAAGACGCCCGACTAAAAAGCGAGTCGGCCGCTACAAAGGCAAAACCGAACCGACCGCGCACAGTCAAGAGTGGTTGTGCCACTACGGCTGCTTGGCTGCCGGATACGAACCTAGAATACGCAGGCCTACAACTTCGCTCTGCAACTCTTCGAGCGCGGCCGTCGCCTCAGGCTGTTCGCGCGCCGCCTGCAAATCCAAATAAAAACGATATTGCCAGGGCTTGCCGTGCACAGGCCGGCTTTCAATCTTCATCAGATTAATTCCGCGATGCGCGAACGGCTCAAGCGCCCGCAAGAGCGCGCCAGGCCGGTGATCCAGCTCGAAGACGAGCGAAAGCTTGTTCGCGGCGCCCAATGCCATGCCATTGCTCGAGAGCAGCAAAAAGCGCGTGTAATTTTCACGATTGTCCTCAAGGTGCTCGCTTAAGATGACGCCTCCGTAAGTCTGCGCCGCACGCCTGCTGGCGATAGCGGCGCGCGATTTGTCTCCGGCGGCGGTCACATCGCGGACGCTACCCGCCGTGTCTTGCGTGGCGATTCGCTTGAGGTGCGGATGCGCGCCAAAGAATAATTCGCACTGGGCAAGCGCCACCGGGTGCGATTCGACGATAGCCACATCCTCAAATTTCGCTCCTTTGGCACCGATCAAGTTGTGCACAATCGGAATAATTACTTCCCCGATGATGTGGAGATCGCGGCTTTCGACAAGCAGGTCATACGAACGGTGCACGGAGCCGGCGAGGCTGTTTTCTATGGGCGCGAGAATGTAATCGGCGTCACCTCGGTCGATCGCTTCAAACAAGCGCTCAAACGTGGGGCGCGGAACGAGTTCGATTCCGTCGCCGAGCAACTCGATGGCAGCCTCTTCGCTGAAGGCGCCGCGTTCGCCCTGGAACGCGATGCGCGCGTTGTGTTTTACGTTCATTTTCTCGATGTTTCCGCATTCGCCCTGCTGCGCTGCTGGGCGCGAATGCATTGGTTCACGATCGTTTCGTAAATCAGCCCGATGGCTTCGGCGTCGAGCGGGCCTGGATTGAGCGACTGCATGCGCTCGACAATCTGCTTTTCCCGCTCGGGCGTTCGCAACGAGATTCCTTCCGCCCCTTTCAGCTTCCCTACTTCTAGAGCGAAGCCCGCCCGCAAATTCAGCAGGTGGAGTACCGCCGTATCGACTGCATCAATTTTCTTTCGCCAATCGCTGATATCCATGGCCTTTCGCGTCCTCCAATCTTCTCGGCGCAAAAAAAAATGCCGCGTCCCTGTTGGAGGATCGCGGCCCGGTATTCGAAATTCGTGCGGCTTCTGCTAGAACTTATTTTCCGCGCGCGATTCGCCGGCCCGCTTCCCCCAAAATGGGAAGCGGTAAGTAAAGGCGAATCTGTTCTGATAATTCATCGCGCAGTCCGATTCTCTCCGATTCCGCTTTGCAAGTTGCTGCGAATCAATTGCACTATACAAAATGGAGCGTGCGAGCGTCAAGGCCTGCGCGCAGCCATCCACAGCGAATCGCTCGTGGGAAAGCGATCCGCAAGGGGCTGCGGCAGCGGTTCAAAACCCGCCTGCCGCAACATCATTCGCAGCGTGCGCGGCGTGAAGTAATTGCAATGCGCCGGAATGTGATAGCCCACCCAATCGGCTCCCATAATCTTGCGATTCCACGAATCGAAATTCGGCGTCTTCAGCACGGTCACGCCGCCGGGCTTCAGCAAGCGGAACGCCGCGTCGAGAGCCGCGCGTGGGTTCCATTCGTGTTCGATATAGCCAAACTGCGTCACAATGTCGAAGCTCTTCTCCGCCAACCGCGCGGCAACTTCCGTCAGCGGCCCTTCAAGGATTCGCTGCCACGGGTTGCATTGCCGCGCCAGCGCCGCCGATCGGGGACTCATTTCAATGCCTATCGCATCGAATCTCTCTCTCGCACGCTCTAGAAACGCTCCATTGCCGCAGCCAAAATCGACAAGCTTTCCGCTCTTGCGCCATTTCAGGGTTTGCGCCAGCAATCGGCTGTTCGTTTCCGGCTTGAACGGGCGTGTAAGCCGCGAGAGAAACACGAGAATCGGATGCTTTTTTTTCCGGCGTGCGCCCTCTCTGTAATATTCCTCGAGCCAGTCGTGATTTTCCTGCTGCGCTTCGTACGTAAGCTCGTGGCCGAGAAAAACCATGCCGCAGTGCGAACATTGCACGATATTCCACTCATCGCGCTGGGCAAAGAGCGTGCGCTCATCCCGCAAACACAGCGGACATGGCCGCAAGATTTTCTGGGTCGGTTGGGGCGAAGAATTCAGCGGGCGCTCTCTTTGCTGCACGACGCGGGGCAACATGCGATGCGAAATTCCATCATCGATGCGGCGTTCACTGGGCGTCCCCGTCTGCATTCTGCGACTGCGCAATCAGCGTGATGCCAGTCTGGCTCTGCACTTTGGAAGTGTAATGAACGCTCGACCCGCTCGTCGCGCTCGTAATCGCGTAGTCCATATTCTGCGAACTGGTCTCTGTCGCACTGATCAGCAGCCCGGTTTGAATCGCGATCGAGCCCATTTCGTCTCCGCTGCCGGTCCACGTTCCAGCAGTTCGCAATCCATTATGCAGATAATCGGGCGGCGTCTGGTTGGCGCGCCCCGAGCCGTGTCGCGCGATGTTCATTTGACTCAGAATAATCGCGCATTGTTCCGTCGCGTGCTTAGCGCCGCGCGGCGCCTGGGCCGCAAGCGTTGCACAACCCTCGTTATGGTCGTACGTCGATTGCGTTTGCCAGAAAAGCCCGGCGAGTGGCGCTCCGCTAATAGGGCGCTCCGCTCTCCACCGCTGCCCGACCGCGATGCCGCCCCGCGGAAATTCATGAGAAGCGGTAAGGGACGAAATCCAACCGACCGCTTCCGGCGGAGGCACGCCGCCCGGCAAAACATCTTCGAGGCCTTTGAAATCGGACAGCGCGCCATTGGGAGACAGCGTAAATTCCACCGATTGGCCTTGCAGCTTGTTGAACGGCGCTGCCGGATCGCCGCTCGTCGGATCGACCGCATCACTTGCCGCGCCGGCGTGCGAATCGTCCCACGTGAGTTTGAATCGCACCGACTCGCCCTGTGGCTGCGCGTCCACGCTCAGCACCTCGAGCCGCTCGCGCATACTGATTTTCAGCGTGGCGGCCGTTGCGCCTTCGGTGTTCATGATCGG
>DATEME010000167.1:0-9249 GCA_035275865.1 Candidatus Acidiferrales bacterium
GCGCTGCGCGGCGTGGTGTCAACCGATGGCACGCCAGCGGAAGCATTAGTTGCGGAGGCGCGCAAACTTCCTACGATGGCCGGGCAGGAATTGGCGAGCCGTGTTACGTCGCCAAAGATCTACTCGTGGTCGCAAGGGTCAATTCAGCTCGCCGCATCGCTTGCGGCGTCTGCGTCGGCCGGAGCAAGTGTTGGGGCGAATGCTGTGGGCAAGCGGGGGGCGGCCCGAACGGCTGCGGCGGCGCGTTCGAACGGGAATGCCGAAGAAAAGCGCTTCAAGGTGGTCGCATACGATTTCGGGATTAAGCAAAATATTCTGCGGCTCTTTGTGGACCACGGCTGCGATGTGACGGTTGTGCCGGCGCAAACTTCGGCCGAAGATGTGCTGGCGATGAAGCCAAGGGGCGTGTTTCTCTCGAACGGACCGGGCGACCCTGAACCCGCTGGATACGCGATTCAAAACATCCGCAAGCTTGTGGGGCGGGTGCCGATGTTTGGGATTTGCCTGGGGCACCAGCTTTGCGGATTGGCCCTGGGCGGCAAGACGTTCAAATTGAAATTCGGGCATCATGGCGCCAATCATCCGGTGAAGAATCTGCTGACGGAAAAAGTGGAGATCACATCGCAGAATCATGGATTCTGCGTCGATCCTGATTCGTTGCCGTCGAGCGATGTCGAGATTACGCACGTCAATTTGAACGATCATACGAACGAGGGGATGCGGCATCGTTCGGCGCCGCTTTTTAGCGTGCAGTATCATCCCGAGGCTTCGCCCGGGCCGCACGACGCAAGGTATTTGTTTGATGAGTTTATGAAAATGATGAAGGACACGAAATCGTAGTCATTTTGATTAATTTTACGGCAGGGCGAGGGCCCCGCCCTTCCAACTCTGAATAACTCATGCCGAAGAGAACAGACATCAAGAAGATCATGATCATCGGGTCGGGTCCGATCATTATTGGCCAGGCCTGCGAGTTTGATTATTCCGGGACACAGGCTTGCAAGGCGCTGCGTTCGGAAGGTTATGAGGTCGTGCTGGTGAATTCGAATCCGGCGACGATCATGACCGATCCGGAAATTGCGGATCGCACGTACATCGAGCCGCTTTCGAAGGATTATCTCGAGGCCATTATTGCAGCCGAGCGGCCGGATGCGTTGTTGCCGACCGTTGGCGGACAGACGGGGTTGAACCTGGCTGTGGAGCTGGCAGAAACGGGCGTGCTCGAGAAATACGGCGTCAAACTGATCGGTGCGTCACTGAAAGCGATTCGGATCGCCGAGGACCGGCTACTGTTCAAGGATGTTTGCCGCAAAATCGGCCTGGAGGTTCCCGAGTCCGCCGTCGTCACGGAAATTCCCGAGGCTGTGAAGTTTGCGGACAAGCTTGGGTATCCGGTGGTGATCCGGCCTTCGTTCACGCTGGGCGGGACGGGCGGATCGATTGCGTATAACCATGAAGAGTTTGTTGATGCGATCGCGCGGGCACTCGACGCCAGCCCTGTGCATCAGGCTTTGATCGAGGAGTCGGTGATCGGATGGAAGGAATTCGAACTCGAAGTGATGCGCGACTTTCGCGACAACTTCGTCGTGATCTGCTCGATCGAAAATTTCGACCCGATGGGGATACATACGGGCGATTCAATCACAGTGGCGCCGGCGCAGACACTGACAGATAAGGAATATCAGCGCATGCGCGATGCCGCAGCGGCGATCATTCGCGAAGTGGGCGTCGAAACGGGCGGATCGAATATTCAATTCGGCGTGAATCCGGTCGATGGGCGCATGGTCGTGATCGAGATGAACCCGCGCGTTTCGCGCAGTTCGGCGCTGGCGAGCAAGGCGACAGGCTTCCCGATTGCGAAAATCGCGGCGAAACTTGCCGTTGGGATGACGCTCGACGAGATCCCGAATGACATCACGCGGAAGACACCTTCCTGTTTCGAGCCAACGATCGATTACGTGGTCGCGAAGATTCCGAAATGGCAATTCGAAAAGTTCCCGGGCAGCGATAACACGCTGACGACGCAGATGAAATCGGTCGGCGAAGTGATGGCGATGGGGCGGACGTTCCAGGAGGCGATCTGCAAAGCGATTCGCGCTCTGGAGCCGAGTACCGCATGGCGGCCACCGGCGGAAGTGACGACGGCCCTTCTGCGGCAAAGGCTGCACGTTCCGGGACCGGACCGGATTCACTGGCTGTTTGAAGCGCTCGAACGCGGCATGAAGCGCGACGAAATCTGCTCATTGACAAAGATCGATCCGTGGTTCATCGAACATCTGGAAGATATGCTCGAGATCGATTCTCGCGTGAAGGCGACGTCGCTGCACGGTGTTTCGGCGGAGCTACTGCTGGAATCGAAGCGTTCCGGGGCGAGCGACGAGGAAATCGCGAAACTGTGGAACGTGAAATCGGCGTCCGTGCGCAAACGGCGGCAAGAGTTGGGCGTCGTGCCTGTTTTCAAGCGCGTCGATACTTGCGCTGCCGAGTTCGAGTCGTTTACGCCGTATCTTTATTCGACGTACGAGCAAGAAGACGAGGCCGACGTTACGGACCGTCCCAAAGTCGTGATTCTGGGCAGCGGGCCTAGCCGCATCGGGCAGGGGATTGAATTCGATTACTGCTGCTGCCATGCCGCGCTTGCGTTGAAGGAAGACGGATTCGAGACCGTGATGGTGAATTGCAATCCGGAAACGGTTTCGACCGATTATGACACGTCCGATCGATTGTATTTCGAACCGCTCACGCTCGAGGATGTGCTCGCGATTCTGGATCGCGAAAAACCACAGGGCGTGATTGTGCAATTCGGCGGACAAACGCCGCTGAACCTTGCGCTCGATCTGAAGCGCAACGGCGCGAAAATCATCGGCACCGATCCGGAGTCGATTGACCTTGCCGAAGATCGCCGCCGGTTTGGAGAATTGCTGGAATCGCTGCAGATCCCGCAGCCGCGAAATGCGACGGCGCTCGCACCGGACGAGGCGATTCAGAAGGCGGGCGAAATCGGATTGCCCGTGCTTGTGCGGCCAAGCTACGTGCTCGGCGGGCGCGCGATGGTGATTGCCTACGATTTGAAGACCGTCGAGGAATACGTCACGCAGGCTACTCAAATCGGCGGTGTTTCGGGGCCGAAGCGGCCGATCCTGATCGATCAATTTTTGGAAAATGCGACGGAAGTGGACGTCGACGCGCTTGCGGACGGCGAAAGCGTGGTGATCGCGGGAATCATGGAGCATATCGAAGAGGCGGGGATTCATTCGGGCGATTCTTCGTGCGTCCTGCCATCCGTCAGCCTGAAGCCATCGATTCTGGCGCAGATTCGCGATTACACGACACGGCTAGCGAAGGCTTTGCACGTCGTGGGTCTGATGAACGTGCAGTATGCTATTCAGAACGACACCGTTTACGTGCTCGAAGTGAACCCGCGGGCTTCGCGAACGGTGCCATACGTCAGCAAAGCGACGGGCGTGCCGCTGGCAAAAGTCGCCGCGCGGTTGATGACGGGGCGAAAGCTGATGGAATTGCATCTGCCAATTGTTCAGGTTGACGGCGTGCGCGAACTGGCGGTGCGAAATTTCTACGCGGTGAAATCACCCGTGTTTCCCTTCAATAAATTCCGGGGCGTCGATATCATCCTTGGACCGGAGATGCGTTCGACCGGCGAAGTGATGGGAATTTCGTCGGACTTCGGCTTGGCATTCGCGAAGGCGCAGCTTGCTGCAGGGCAGGGACTGCCTCTTTCGGGCACCGTGTTTATCAGCGTGAATGATCATGATAAGAAACTCGTGCCGCAGGTTGCGAAGGATCTTAGCGCCGCAGGTTTGCGCATTGTGGCGACGAGGGGCACGGCGACTGCCTTGAAGCGTGCGGGCGTTGAGGTGGAGGCGGTCTATAAAGTGAACGAGGCGCGACCGAATATTGTGGATCTGATCAAAAATGGCAAAATCAATCTGCTGATTAATACACCGCTGGGGCGCGAGTCTTTTTATGACGAGAAGTCTATCCGGCGCGCGGCGGTGCGTTACAACGTGCCGTGCATCACGACGCTTTCGGCGGCGAGCGCGGCGGCACGCGGCATTCGCGCGATGAAGGGGCATGAGGCGGAGGTCGGCGCGTTACAGGACCTGCATCGGCGCAAATCCGTGGCGTCTTCCTGATCGAAGCGAAACCGATGACTGCCCAAGTGCCGACATCCGAGCAATTGGGAACCCGAAGAAAAGATGAATCGCTGCGCGGCCTGCTCCGTCTAATGCTGCTTATGTGGCCGAAATGGCGGGCGAGCACCGATTGTGCTTGTTTGGAGCAGGTCGCCGGTCGTGGCACCGGCGCGCTATGTTCGTTGCCCGGGCGGACTGCATGAAAACGATCTGCATTCCGTTTCCGGAAATCCCCCAGACCACCCGCCTTTTTGAAACATACCTGACCGATTTCGATCAGCTTGCCGCGTATTTCTCGCACCCACCGGATGAAAACGGAATTGCAGCCGCAGCGCGCGAGTTGAAGTTGTCCGGCGAGGCCCGGCGGCAACTCGCGGATATTTTGCGGGATCAGAATTCCGGATTTGCGGCGAGCGGGAAACTGGACGAAAAGATCGAGCGCAATCTGGACCGTCTGGCGCGCGGTGCAGCGGCGATCGTCACGGGACAGCAAGTGGGACTATTTTCCGGGCCGGCGCTGACGATTTACAAAGCGCTCTCGGCAATTCGTTGCGCGGACGAAATGACGCGGCGCGGCATCGATGCAGTGCCGATTTTTTGGCTGGCAACGACGGATCACGATCTGGCAGAGGTTAACGAGAGTTTTTGGAGCACGCGCGGCGGTCTGGCGCGGTATGAATTGCCCACCGACCCCGCCGATGCGGGCAGATGCGTGGGGCAAATCCATCTGGGCGATTCTGTCGAAGCCATGGTGCAGTCGGCCGCACAGACGCTCGATGGGCCTGGCGCTGCGGAAATCGGCCACGCTCTGCGCGAGTCGTATGCGCCTAGCGGAACGTATGGAAGCGCGTTTGGGAAATTGCTGGCGCGGATTCTGGCGGGGCGCGGGATCTTGCTGCTGGATCCGCAGGACGCGAGATTCGATCGACTGGCGGCTCCGGTTTATCGCGCGGCTATCGAAGTTACTGACGACTTGCGCGCTGCGCTTCTGGAACGTTCACGCACGCTTGAAGAGGCTGGCTACCATGCGCAAGTAAAGGTTGGGGACGAGTCGACGCTGCTTTTTTACTCGGTCGACGGGCGGCGCGAGCCGTTGCACATCCACAAGGACGGAGACTTTTCGGCGGGGTCGCTGCGTTTGTCGAAGGCGGAATTGCTTGCAGCGCTGGACAAAACGCCGGAGGCGTTCACGCCGAGCGCTTTGCTACGCCCGGTTGTACAAGACACGATGTTGCCCACTGCAGCGCTGATCGGCGGACCTGCTGAAATCGCGTATCTCGCGCAGTCTCAGGTCGTCTACGCAAAATTGCTGAGGCGAATGCCGGCTGTTCTGCCGCGCGCCAGTTTCACTCTGGTCGAGCCGCCGATTGGGCGTTTTCTCGATCAATATGGGCTCGATATTCGCGACGTGTTCCGGGGCCGCCAGCACATGCGCACGAAAATGGAGCAAAAGGCGCTGCCGGATGAGTTGACGAGGAGATTCGATCAGGACGAAGAGGCCCTGCGACGCATCGTTCGCGCGTACCGCGAGCCGCTGGAACGGCTTGATGCGACTCTGGTCGGCTCAGTTGAAACGATCGAGGAAAAGATCGCCGGCATGTTTTTGAAGCTAAAGGAAAAAGTGGGGCGCGCCGAGAATTTTCGCAGCGGCGTGATCGACCGCCATGAAGGCATTTTGCTCGATTCGCTCTATGTGAATCACGAACTGCAGGAGCGCCACCTTTCCGCGCTGCCGGACCTCGCGGCGCACGGACTACAGCTTTTAGACGATCTTCTTCGGATCATGCCGCCGCCCGGCTCATCAAGTGCCGCGGATTGCGCGGGACAACACCACGTTTTGTTCCTCGATTGAAACTCCCGCCATGCACGGGCTTCGACATGATAAAATTGCGGCTCAAATTCATTACATGCAGAGCGAGGGAAGGTAGATGAAGATCACGCCAGGGAAGCAGAAGGGTCTGCAGGCCGTTTCGAATGACCGCGGCGTTATTGCCGCTGCCGCGATGGACCAGCGCGGCTCGTTGATGTCCGCAATCGCCAAGGCGAAGGGCGTCGATAAGAAGCAGGTAAAACCGGACGAGCTCGAGGAGTTCAAGACGTGCGTCTCGAAAATTCTGACGCCGCACGCGAGCGCGATTTTGCTCGATCCGGAGTACGGTTTGCCCGCAGCCAAAGCGCGCGCGCGGAATGCGGGTTTGCTGCTGGCTTATGAGAACAGCGGCTATGACAACACACAGCCGGGCCGCTTGCCGGACCTGCTCGACATCTGGTCCGTACCGCGTTTGATGGAGGCCGGCGCGGATTGCATCAAGATTTTGCTGTATTACACGCCATTCGATCCACCCCACATTAACGACATCAAGCACGCGTGGGTCGAGCGCATCGGCGGCGAGTGCAAAGCTGCGGACGTGCCGTTTTTTCTGGAATTCGTGACGTACGAGGAAGGCGGCGACGATAAGGGTTTTGAGTTTGCGAAGAAGAAGCCGCAGGCGGTGATGGGCAGTATGGAGGAGTTTTCGAAGCCGCAGTATGGCGTCGACGTGCTGAAGGTGGAAGTGCCGGTGAACATGACGTACGTGCCGGGCTCGAAGGCGTTCAAGGGATTTGCCGCGTACACGCGCGACGAGGCCAAAGAGCATTTCCGTCGCGCGGCAGCCGTGGCGAAGAAGCCGTTTATTTATCTCTCGGCGGGCGTCAGCAATGAGGTGTTCAACGAGACGCTCGAGCTGGTGACTGAAGCCGGCGTGAACTTTTCTGGCGTGCTGTGCGGACGTGCCACGTGGGCGGACGCGATTCCGGTTTACGCCACGAAAGGCGTGAAGGCGCTCGAGGATTGGCTCTCCGATCAGGGCGTGAAGAATATCAGCAATGTGAATGCCCGGCTGGCGGCCGCGAAACCGTGGTTTGGCTTCTACGGCGCGACGTCTGCGGCGGCGCTTTCCTGATTATTGGTCTCTCGTGACGGCAGGGGCGGCTTCGAAGCCGAGCCTGCCGTCTTTTCTTAGGCTGCGTTTTCGTTCTTGACGATTCAGCGTCCGAATGACTCACACACTAAAGATCCGCACATCCAGACGAACAGAACTGCGCAACGTCACGGCGGAAATCGAGAAAATTGTGCACGCGTCGGGTTGCAAGAACGGCGTATGCCACCTCTATGTGCCGCACACGACGGCCGGCGTGTTGATCAACGAAGGGTACGATCCGGACGTCGCGCGCGACATTGAGGTAACGCTCGATCGCCTTGTGCCTCACGTGGGCGATTACCGGCATTCCGAAGGGAATTCAGATTCGCACATCAAGGTCGCGCTTGTCGGCTCGTCGGAAACCGTATGGATCGAAAATGGCAGGCTCGCACTGGGGCGATGGCAGGTGATCTTTTTCGCGGAGTTCGACGGACCTAGAACGCGCGAATTGCGAATCAAGATCGTTTCTGATCCAGGCTGATTGGACCCGGTGTTGCCGGAGGGGCGGCGATTTCCGCGCCCGGAACGCTGAACGTTCGCGGCGCGATGGCGACGCGGAAATTGCCGAAATCCTCGTCTAGGATATTCGAATAGATTGCAAAGAGTGCCGCCGCTCCGCCGAGAGCGATTCCTGCGGCAAATGAAACAAGCGCCCCGCTCACTGGTCCCAAGCTTAGAAGTCCAATGGCCGCATTGAGCGCCACCATTGCCGCGATGTAGGCGATGACGGTGTACACGATCGTCCGCCACGTGTAAGTCCACCAAATCCTGGCCGAACGTGGGAGCGTCGGCTCCAGCGTTCGCGCTTGCGGAGTTCCCCAATTTTCGAAAAGTGCAATCCGGAAGTGGCGAAACGCCTTGTGCAGAACGTAGTACATCACAAAAAAGGCCACGGCATAGTTGAGCGCGTAGCCGCCGTATTTCGCGATGAGCACAGTTGCACTGGCGCTCAGATCGCCGGCTGCGTAAAAATTTCTCATGAGAAGGCCCAGGCCATAGCTCAGGACACCGGCAACTACGCTCGTGCGCCAAAAGAGAGCCCACCAAATTCGAAGCGCATGCCCGAAATTCGGCTGGACGTAATCGTCGGCTGGCAATGAACTCGCCGCAACGTGCGGCGCATCGAACATAGACGGAGGGCCACTCATCGAAAAGTGCGGGCATGTTGTGATAGGTGGGCCTCAAAGTCAATACTTTGGTACGTTAATTTCGAAGGGATCGTAAGAGCAGCTACATAGAAACCGTTAGAAACGGTTTTCTAACTCGGTCGTCCGTTATGTAGAAGGCGGATGCGATCATAACGAGAATGCTTAACTTGTCCGCCTCGCCTCGGGCGGCCTGACCATAGCATTCGGCCTGTCCGGGGAATCTTAATAGTCGAGGAGATGTTTATGCAGCTTCGTTGGCAGCAGGCGCTGGGCGGTTTGGCGCTTCTTACAATGGCACTGCCCGTTTGGGCGAAAACCGACACGATCCAATACATAGCCACGCAACCTACCATGATCGAAGGGCACAAACTCGCCGCGGGCACTTATACGTTCAATGCGAGCAACACGACAGATAAAGTGGTCGTACAAAAGGATGGCACGACGGTTGCGACGGTGCCCTGCAAATGGATTCAGCTTCCGCAAAAAGCAAAACGGTCCGAGGTGCTGTCGAACCGCTCGAAATTGACACAACTGAGGTTTGCCGGACAAACGGAGGCGGCGACATTTGCGCGGTAGATTTCAGGTGTGAATTTGTGAGCAGGAGGCCGGAAGGACGGATGCAGAACTCCGCCCTTTCATTTTTGGGTTTGACGCGCCTTGGCGCGAGTCACCGCGCCTAGCGCGACAGTGCAGCCTCCCATGACCATAATCGAGATACAGAAGCCCACTGGAACATTGACAATCCGGCGCGTGGTAACCACGTAGTGTTTATCTCCAAACTCGACATCGACTTTTTTATCGCGCCCCTGCCATTGCGGGTGAACCAGGCCGATTACAGCCGCGACAACGATGAGAGTGCCGACGATGATTAGAGTCATGCCTTTCATGATGGCTCCGCGATCCGGCGCGTGGTTGCTGTTCTGTGCAGGCGCGCCATTCTCATTATTTTGCCTGAGGACTGAGAATTTCGGTCAGATAATCGGG
>DATEME010000168.1:0-18700 GCA_035275865.1 Candidatus Acidiferrales bacterium
ATGGAATAGGTAAGCGTATCGTCGTTGTCGTCGTGTGCGCTCCAGAGAACGCTCTCGTACCCACGGTCCGTAACAGCCTGCGGAGGAACTTCGACACGCGGTTGGCGGCCTGCCGATTCCCCTTCACCTGATTGATTTGAACTATCCGAATCGGGCCCAGGAGTGCGAAGATGAACCGGAGTTGCAGTCCCGCCTTGCTGTGAAAACCCCGAAACGCGAATGCCTGGATCCTGCACGGCAATTGCGTCGATCACGGGCGCCACATTCTTCGGTTGATAAGCGAGGCTGACCCACGAAAGCGAGGGCTGGCCGCCACTACTCGCATTGAGGAACACCGCTTTCCATTGCACAAAGCGCGCCGGAGGGCAGGTGACGTCCGCGCCGGATGCGGACTTATACGGCCCTGTCCACGGGCTCCAATTCTTTTCGGGATTCGACGTGTTGCCCGAGCGGACGTAGAATTCGACGCGGCCCTGCGCGGCGCCGTCCTCTCCCCACCACGTGAGGCGTCCCCAGCGCGAGAAAATCGAAGCGTCATAGGTGCTGGAGACAAAATTGCCATCGGGTTGCAGGCCGGGCCCGACCGTGAAGATTTTCCCGGGATTTGCGGTCGCGGCGTAGATCTTTCCATCCGGCGCGGCAACGAAGTTGGTCACCTGCATCGCGGATGTTTGCTCGATGTTGGAGTAAAGGCCGTTGCCTTCGAGCCGAACGATATCGCCGTGATTGCCCGTGCCGAGCAGGAGCTTGCCATCAGGCGAGAGGCCCAGCGACAAAACGATTTGGTCGCGTGAAGACCAAAGCTGCTGCGGCGAATCGTCCGGAGCGATTCTCACCACCTGCGCTCCCGTGGCCGAAGCGCCCAAAAAGGATGCCGGAATATTTGGCTGGGAGAGCAACGCTTGCGGCTGCTGCTCCTGCACGGTGACCGTCACTTGTGCGTTGGGAGCGGCCGGTGCAGCCTGTCTGGCAGCGGGAATCGCAGGTTGCGGCGCAGACGTCGCGAGCGGAACGTTGGGCCCGCGCGTTTTCTCGCCAATTGCAGCGGCATAGATATTTCCATCGGAATCCGTCAGGAGGGAAGTGACCTCCTTCTTGCTCGTCTCGTAGAGCACAAACGGAGAACCGGCCTCGGGGGCGGCTGACGAATTCTTGTGCAGGATCGGGATCCGCAGAATCAGGCCGTCAGGCTCGGTGCCGACGAGAAGATTGCCCTTCGAGTCGAGCGCGAGCGCACGAGCGTGGCGCTGGTCGCTGTCATAAAACGTCTTGCCGTTTCCGTCTGGGGGGACAACGGCAATCTGGCCTTTGTCACCGGTGCCGACGAACACGTCGCCTTGTGCGTCAACGGCAAGCGACCAGATGTACTTTGCCTTCGGATCGAAGAAGACCGTTTTTGTTCCATCGGGTGTCACTTTGTAGACTTTGCCGTCAGGGGACGTACCGACGAAGAGATTGCCCTTGGAGTCGAATGCGATCGCTTGCGCCGCCAGTTCGGAAGACTCAAAGACCGTAGTCGGTTTACCTGTCGAGTCGAAGCGGAGGACCTTCGCATCAGAACCGCCCGCGGCATAAAGGCGACCCTGAGGATCAAGCCGAAGCGTCCAAAGGAACGACATGTTCGGATCCGCAAACGATTCGAAGCGCGGCGCGACGGTGATTTTTCCGTCGCTGCGGACGGCCACCCCGGTGGCGGTTCCGCGTTGAAAGTCATTGTAGTCCGATTGACGCCAGAAACGCGTGTGCTCGGCCCTGGCCGCCACGGGCAGCAACGAAGCCAGCACGGCGCACAAAATCACTCTTCGAGGAGTCATTCGCAAACTTCTCCTTGGGAATGCCTGGTTGGATGGCTCGCTTTGCGCACAGACCGCCGAGCGCGCGATCTCACTTGATCGCAATCGTCACGAACTGCTGCCCCGAAATCACCTGATTCATGTCGACCGACCATTCGCCGGCCGCGGATTGCAGCTGGAGGCGCGCCCGCGCCGGATTGGGCCGCTCATCGAGCACATTGATAGCTGACGCAGGCACATTGGGCATCTGCTTGTCGTCGACAAGAAGCGTCGGGGTCGCCTGCAGGAGCGTCGCATAGAGGCGATCGTTACGCCGCTCCTGGTTGACGAGAGAAATTAATTGCTCGAGGCCTGGCAACTTGCCTTCGGACGTGAAGGCAGCGAGCTGCACATTCCGATTCAAATAGGAAGCGTCGCTTACGACGACCGCTACATTTCCCGGCGCCGTTTGCGCCGGAATTGTTATGGGAATGTCCTGCACGAACGCGGCTCCCCGGTAGGGGCGCAGCAAAACCTTAAGATCTACCGTGTCCCCGGGATGCGCCTCGGTCTTTTCCGTCCACACGCTGTCGATGGTCGCCCAACGGCGATCCGTCAATTCCTTCACATGCAGATCGATATTCTTGATCTGAGGCACTTCGTACGGATTTGAATAGATGTCCGAAAAGGTTTGCTGCACGGAAAGAGCGGCGGAGAGTCCGGTTTGCGCAGCGGCATCGGTCGCCGAGAACGTATTCTCCAGTTGAACGGACGAGTGGTCCTTTATCGAGATCGTGCCATCCAGTTCGAGCGTCTTGCCGCCTGCGTATTCGGGAGTGCCGGTGATGCCGTTGTAGGTGGCGATGGCCACGAGCTGCGGCGTCAATTGCGCGATCGGCGCAACTTCAAACGAGTATTCCTTCGGCCCACCCGCCGAGTCGACTGTCAGGTGAACGGGAATCATCGCAGGCCCTGCGCCCAGCGTACCCATCACCGCGGTCTGGCGATCCTGCGTCAGCGTGCCGATTTCGCCGCCCGTGTCGATAATCTTGGTCGATTCCTGCGCGGATGCCAGAGTCATCACAACGTGCGCGCGCGAAAGGCCCATCGTCACCGCGCCGAATCCGAAGACCGGGTGCCCACAAGCGAGAATGTGTCCGGCGTCGATCATAGTGACCGTGCAACCGGAACTCACGGAGAAATCGCCACGGATCAGGTCGATGCCGACCATATCACCAGGCTTGAGGTCCGCGTCGCCCGGTGCGGGAGCGGCAGAGCCTCCGGCGGACATCGCCATGCCCCACGAGGAGAAGACGTTGCTGAACTGAGCGAGCGTCTGCGGAAATAAACCGGTAAAAATCAGGGGCGTCTCGATGGGGACGAGCGTTTGCCCGGCGCCTGCGCTCGTTTCCTTCGTGAAATTCTGCGGGATCGTTGTCTGTATCGGCGCGGCTGCCGCCGTGAGCCCGCGTTTTTCAGATGTAGCCTCAGCGGACTTCTCTACATCGATCATTTCCGAAATGGGCGTCACTCCGCCGATTGCCTCGCGGGTGAACGAGCCGAGTTTCAGCGCCAGGGCGCCTGCAAGCTTGCCGTCGAAATAGACGGGGCTGCCGCTCATGCCGGCCACGACGCCGGTCTGCGCAACTTTATCCCCCAGCAGGCGGACGAGAATTACGTCCTGCTTAGGTCCTACGGCGTTGTGGAGCACACCGATCACTTCCAGATCGATGCGCTCAACCGTATCGCCCGAGAAAATCGTGTCGGTATAGCCTTTCAAGCCGGGATGCACTTCCGAGAGCGGGAAGGTCGCGGTGTCATCCGACGCATTCGCGCAAAAAACCGCAAGAAGCACGATCGCAACCAAGGCTGCGAGGCGGCTGGTGAGGACTAAGGTTCGCATGAACGATCCATCATAACCGGGGCAACGGGCCGAAGCAAACAAGCCGGGCTGACTTGTTTCGAAGGGCAAGCACCGACCCCGACGGCGCGCAAGACGGCCGTTACGTCACTGCTGCGTAGTGCCAGGGCTCTGGAGCGCGACTTCGAAAAACATCAGCGGTTTATTAGACGTGGCAACCATCAAATCCGGTACGTAAAGGGTGGCGTCGCCGGGCGCGGGAATCTGGCCCGCGACATCGAAAAACAGGAAGCCGTGGATCGTGCCCGTCGGCGGAATAATGTCCGAATTAAGCGCGAGCGGCTTAAGGATTTCAAGCATTTTATCGCGCTTGTCGTCTTTCGGAAGGCTCACTCCGAGCGGGAAGCGCCGCACCTTGGGTTCGGAAGGACCTTTAGGGTGCGCAACCGCCGTCGCGACCTGAACTGGTTCAAGCCAATCAATATCCTGATGTTTGTCGCCGCCGCCCGAATGTACTTCAAGCTGAATCGTCTCGAGGTCCAGTTTTACCGGCAGTTCTGTTTCATTCTTGAAGAACACTTCCACTGGCAAAATCCCGACGGCCAGCGGGTTCGCCTTGCCGAACGTTTGCATGCCGCGTGCGACTTTGGTATAGGCATCGACAGACATCGTTACTCCCTCATGCTTATCCTGAGGCAGGGCGGGGGAGGATTCGGCGGGCTCTGCAGCCTGGCCGAATGCCATACCTCCCGATAGAACGAGCGCGGCGAGCAGTAGAGAGATTTTCATGTTGTCACGTTGTCCGATGCCAGGCACGCGAGGGAAGTTGTGCGCTTTCTAAGCGAGTGCCACTATAATCGCATCTTGCTGATTCGTAAATCCCGTTCGCTGCAATTTTCGGAGCCGACCCTGTCGGCGCAGGATACCGCGTTGCTCTGGCCAAACGCCGCGAATCATTCATGATGCTTTTTTACCAACTTTTCACCGCACTCGCGATGCTGGTGCTGGCGCCCTATTACGCGCTGCGCGGTTGGCGCCGGGGCGAGCCGTTGCAGACCCTGCGCGAGAGGCTCGGGCGCGTGCCTGACGGCATTGTCAAAGCATGCGTCGGTGGCGGCGCTATCTGGATACATGCCGTATCCGTCGGAGAAGTTCTTGCGGCGCAGCCGATAGTGGCGCAACTCAAGCAGCAATATCCGGAACGGCCGGTCTTCGTATCGACAACCACGGAAACTGGACAGCGGCTTGCGCGGGAGCGGCTCAAATCGGCCTCCGGCATATTTTATTTTCCGCTCGACTCCAGCGGCGCCGTACGCCGGGCATTGCGCACGATATGCCCGGCAATTGTGATCATAATGGAGACGGAAATCTGGCCGAATTTTCTGCGCGAAGCCTATGAGGCGCACGTGCCGGTCGTGTTTGCCAATGCTCGAATCTCGAAGCGCTCGTTCGCGCGATACAGGCGATGGGAATTCTTGCTGGAGGATTTTTTCACGGAGGCGCTGCATTGCGCCGTGCTGTTCTTAGCGCAGACGCAAGAGGACGCAGGGCGCCTTATCGAGATGGGAGCGTTTGACGAGCGCGTTGTGGTGACGGGAAATTTGAAATATGACGCTTCGCCGCCCGCACTTGGCCAGTTCGGCGTATGGCTCGCGGAGCAGATTAAAGCGCAAGATCGGTGGCCTGTCGTGGTTGCAGGCAGTGTTGTGAGTGGTGAAGAAGAGGCTGTACTTGCTGCCTACGACGCGGTGCAGCGTCAATGGAGGCGCGCGCTGATGATCCTCGCGCCGCGCAAACCGGATCGTTTTGACGAAGCGTCTCGATTAGCGTCCGAGGCAGGTTGGAACGTGACGCGCCGGAGCCGGTTGGACCTTGCGAAGCCTCTTGACGAGAATACGGATGTTCTCGTGCTCGACTCGATCGGCGAACTGTCCGCAATCTATTCGCTGGCTGACGCAGCTTTCGTTGGCGGCTCGCTCGTAACTTCAGGCGGCCACAATATTCTCGAGCCGGCATGGTTCGGCAGACCGCCCGTCTTCGGACGCTCGATGGAAAATTTTTCCGAGATGGCCGAACAGTTTCTCGGTGCGAATGCGGGAGTTCAGGTGAGCAACGGCGCGCAGCTCGGAAAAGTGTGGGTGCAATTGATCGAGAATGACGCTTTGCGCGAGCGAATGGGACGTGCGGCGCGCGAACTTTCGGCGCGCAACGCTGGCGCGACGTCGCGCACTCTGGAACGCATTCGCGCCATTTTAGGCGCACAGCAGGGAAGCGCCGCGTGAATTTCAAGCAAACGCTCGTCTGGCCTCTTACCGTGCCATACGGCACGGTGACGCGCTTGCGTGCCCGCGGATATGAAATCGGCTTGCTGAAATCGAAGCGGCTGAACGCGCGCGTGATCAGCGTGGGAAACCTGACCGTCGGCGGAACGGGGAAAACGCCGATGGTCTTGTGGATCGCGGAGCGCTTGCTCGGCGAAGGCAAAAAGACCGGCATACTCACGCGCGGATATCACGGCACAACAGGTCCTGATGGAGCGACGAGCGATGAGGTGCAGCTGCTCAAGGCGCGATTAGGCGACCGGATTGCGATGGGCGTCGGCGCGGATCGGTATGCACGCGGTTCCGAGCTCGTCGCGCGGGGAATCGAATGGTTTGTCCTCGACGACGGATTTCAGCATTTGCAGTTAGCCCGCGATGTGGACGTTGTGCTGATCGACGCCATGAATCCATTTGGCGGGGGCAGGCTGTTGCCCGCAGGATTTCTGCGCGAGCCGAAGACGGCTTTGCGGCGTGCGGACATCATCGTGATTACGCGCAGCGGCCGCGCGCCTGCCGTGGAAGCCGCCGTCCGCCGCGAGACCGATGCGCCGATTTTTTATACGCGCCCATGGCTCGATTCGGTCTGGCTGGTTGCCGATGACGCCCGGGTCGAGATCAAAGACGCACGTCGCCGAAAATGGTTCGCGTTTTGCGGAGTAGGAAATCCGGCCGCGTTCGTTTCCGACCTGCGGGAATGGGGTTTTCAGATTTGTGGACCGCGTTTTTTTCGAGACCATCATCGCTATACCCGGTCGGAAATCGACGAGCTTGCTGGGCAGGCGCGCACGGCAGGCGCCGACGGCTTGCTGTGCACGGAAAAAGACCGTTTCAACTTGCCGTCCATGCAATCGCTTCCGATGGACATTGCTTATTGCCGAATCTCGATGCAGATCGACAAAGCCGAAGACTTTTGGAGCGAGGTCCAGACGAACGTTGCGATTTCCCGTTCGAAAACGCTTGCTGTTCACGCGGGCCGGCGGTGAATTTGGTCCGTTCGCCTCGTCTATGCTATTTTCTCGCTTCGTCGATTGTGAATCACTGAGGAGACAATTTGCCGCGCGCCCGTCACCGCTCTGTCACGAGTCCGCCTCACACCGATACTTCCGTTGATTTGGCAAGATTGTTGGAGGTCGTCAGCGCATTCTCGCGGCAGACCGTGTGTGTGGTCGGCGATTTTGTCCTGGATGAATTTGTCTCCGGTGACATATCGCGGGTCTCCCGCGAGGCGCCGGTGCTAATTTTGCGCCACAGGCGGACGGACGCGTATCCCGGCGGCGGCGCAAATGCCGCGATGAATTTGGCTTCGCTGGGTGCCAACGTGCTGGCCGTCGGCGTCGTCGGCAATGACGCCGGCGGGCGCACGCTGCTCGACCGGTTCCGCGCGGCGAAGATCAACGCGCGCGGCGTTTCTCGTATCCAAGGATGGACTACGCCGGTGAAGACCCGTTATCTCGCGGGCTGGACGCACACCACCGAGCAACAGGTGTTGCGAGTGGACCGCGAGCCTTCGGGTTCACTCCAGGATGAAGCCATCAAGAAACTGGAGAGGAACGCGCGCCGCGGAGCCACAGCGGTGGACGCGGTACTCGTCTCGGATTACGGATTTGGCGCGGCGACGCCCGCTATGGTGCAGAAACTCAACGCGAAGCGAATCACGCTCGATTCGCGATACCGGCTGCTCGAATATCGAGGCTGCGGAATCACCGCTGCTACGCCGAATGAGTATGAACTTCAGGCGGCGTATCACACGGAAATAGGGCCAAATGTCGCAAAACTCGATGAGATGGGCGCGCGCGCGCGCGAAGAACTCGGGCTCGACGCGCTGGTCGTGACGCGAGGCAAGGCTGGCCTTGCCGTATTTGAGGCGCTGGAAGCGAAAGGCGGCAAATCGCAGACGGCGCATCATATTCCAGTCTACGGCTCGGATGAAGCCGTTGACGTGACCGGCGCGGGCGATACGGTGATCGCGGTCTTCACATTGGCGCTCTCGGCGGGCGCTTCTTATTTAGAAGCCGCTCATCTTGCCAATTACGCTGGCGGAATCGTGGTGATGAAGCGGCGCACAGCGACTGTCACGCGCGCGGAATTGGAAAATGTTCTGCGCGCCGAGGCGACGGCCCAGCGCTGATCGTTCCATGGACACTCGCGAAAAGATCGTCTCGCGCGAAGGCCTTAGTGACATTCTTGCGGAGCATCGCCGCGCAGGCCGAATCATTGTTTTCGCGAATGGCGTTTTTGATTTGCTTCACGCCGGCCACGTGCGGTATTTGCAGGCGGCCCGCGCAGAGGGCGACATCCTCGTGGTCGGGATTAACTCCGACGCGAGCACGAAAAAGTTGAAAGGGGACGGAAGGCCGATCCTCACCGAGAGGGCACGTGCGGCTTTGGTGGCGGCTTTGGCGGCGGTGAGTTACGTCGTAATCTTCGATGAGCCGGACGTGCGCGCGTTGCTCCGCGAACTTCAGCCGAATGTCCACGCGAAAGGGACGGACTATTCCCTTGAGAGCGTGCCGGAGCGCGATGTGGCCGACGCGCTCGGTATTCGCGTGGCGATTGTCGGCGACCCGAAGGACCATTCCACGCGCGATCTGCTCGCGCGTCTCCGCCGGCGACCCAATGCCTGACGCGAGATTTCTGCTCGTGCGTCTGGGTTCGTTGGGTGACATCGTGCACGCGCTGCCCGCAGCGAGCGCGCTGCGCGATACTTTTCCCGACGCACGCATTGATTGGGTGGTTGATGCGAAATGGACGCGGCTCCTCGAACGCAATCCAGACATTTCCAATGTGATCGTCCTCGATCGCAAAAGCGCGGGAGGAATTCGTGCGACCGTCCGAAAATTGCATAGCGCGAAGTATTCCTGCGCGATAGATTTTCAGGCGCTTTACAAATCGGCGCTGCTGCCGTTTTGGGCTCGCGTGCCGCGGCGGATCGGCTTCAAGAGCAGCTACGCGCGCGAAGGTTTAGCCGCGTTGCTTTACACTGAGACGTTGAATCCACGAGGCCCGCATAAAGTGGACCACAACCTGGCGCTTGTCGAAGCGGCGGGAGCGCGGAGTTCGCGCGTTCGTTTTCCTTTGGCGATTCGGCCTGAAGACGACGAGACCGTTTCGCGCGTGCTTGCCGTGCATGATCTGCAGGAATTTTTTGTTCTTAATCCCGGCGGCGGCTGGCGTTCGAAGTGCTGGCCCGCCGAACGCTACGGCGAGTTGCATCGCCGCCTATACGAAACCCGCGGCTGGCGCGGTGTCCTGACATTCGGCCCACGCGAACAGGCACTCGCCGAGGAGGCCAAGCGAGCGGCAGGCAATTCGCCGCTCGCACCGATCGAATTGGGATTAGGGCCGCTGATGGCGCTGTTGAGACGCGCTAAATTTGTCGTGTCGGCGGACACAGGGCCGCTGCATCTCGCGTCTGCATTGGGGGCGCCCACGATTGGGCTCTTCGGACCCACCGATCCTTCCCGGAACGGGCCGTTTTCGCCGGAAGACGTCAGCGTGCGGAACCCTGGCGTAAGCGTCACCACGTACAGACGCGGTAAGGATTTTGCTGCTTCGATGCTTTCGATCACGGTCGAACAAGTGGTGAGTGCGATCGACGTGCGATTGGCGCGCCTGCGAACCTGCGTCTGAATCGACGCACCTCTTCAGTTATTGGCGCGGCGTCTTCTGTTAGAGTATCGGTTTGCGATTCGGTGCGGCTGGCGTGAAATTCCCGGAGTGATTTTTGGCGCAGAGAAAATTCTGGATGCGGTGGCGTGTGCGAACGGGCTATCCGGTCGCCCTGCTGTTTTTGGTGCTCGCGTCACCGACTCCGCGAGTGATTTTGATCGGGGCCTTCGTATCGGCATTCGGCTTGGCGATTCGCGGCTACGCGTCAGGCTATTTGCGCAAGGATCGCGATCTCGCCACATCCGGACCTTACGCACGCGCGCGCAACCCTCTCTATTTGGGCAGCGCGATCCTTGCCGCGGGTTTCGTGGTTGCCGGGCATTCGGTTTGGGCAGGCATCCTGGTTGCACTTTATTTTTCGGTGTTCTATTACGCCGTCATGCGCAATGAGGAAGAAGATCTTCGCAAGCGCTTCGGCACACCATTTGACGAGTACGCAAAGCGGGTCCCGCTGCTTTTCCCATCGCTTACCGCGAAGTCTTCCGGTCCGGCCACGAGCTTTTCCTGGTCTCAATACTCGCGCAATCGTGAATATAAGGCGCTCATCGGAACAGCACTCGGCGTCGGCGTGATGTGGCTGCGGATGTACATTCGCCGTCGTTTCGGCTACTGAGCCTGTCTTCTTGCCTGGGCCAGCACGGCGCCGCCTTCCGTCGAAACGAACGCTCGCACGGCCAACTTGCGCCCATCGCTTAATGCGGTGATCGCCCCGTCACGATCCGTCCGCAGCAGGCGAACCCCGTCCTCCGCGTATCGGTCGACCACGCTTTCAGACGGATGTCCGTACGCATTCCCTGCGCCGACGGAAACCGCCGCAAATCGGGGCTGGACAGCTTCGAGGAATGGCTCAGTCGATGACGTCTTGCTGCCGTGATGCGGCACTTTCAGGAAATCCGACGTGAGCGGAACACCTTCCGCGAGAATCTTGCGCTCTTCCGCTGCTTGAATGTCTCCCGTCAGCAGAAAGCTCGTCGCGCCATCTTCGATCCTTATCGCGAGCGAATCGTCGTTAGATGCTTCATCGACGGGATCTTCGACGGGCGGCCATAGCACTTCGCCGCGCACGGCGCCCCAGGCAAGGTCCTCGCCTTCCGATTTGTGAACGACGGTTACGCCCAGCCTTCTTGCCTCGGCAAGCAAGTTTCGGAATTCGGGTGTGTTTTCATCGCGCCCAATCCAGAGCTGGCCAACATGAAAATTGTCCAGCACGCTAGCCAGTCCGCCGAGGTGATCTTCGTGCGCATGAGTAAGAGCTACAATATCCAGACGCTTGATGCCGCGCGACCACAGATAGGGAGAGACGACCTCCTCGCCCACATCGGGCGCCGATCGCGTCCCCTTGATCCATTCCGAGCCGGCAAGCCCGCCGCCGTCGACGAGCATCGTCTCCCCATCGGGAAACGAAACAAAAATCGAGTCTCCCTGGCCCACGTCCAGAACCGTGACCTCGGTTTTGCCACGCGCGAGCCGCGGAGAGAAAGGATAAATCGCAATGAGTAGCGCCGCCACAATGAGCGCGGCAGCAGCCGCCCATTCCTGCCAGCTGACTGGCGCGGGCAATGTCCGTCGGGCCGCTCTCCCGCGCCGCTGCGCCACGACGCGCCTGCCGAATGCCGCCACAGCGACGAGCGCGGCGAAAAAGCTCAGCGTCAGCCACAGTGGCGGGCCCGGGATACGGTAAGAGAGATGGGGCAGGCGGCTGAACCATTGAACGGAATGAAGCAGCAGCAACGTGAGCCACGCGAGCACTGTCGCCAGCAGAACAGCGGCATGCGCCCAAAGGAACGAAGCCGCCAAGCATACAAATCCGACCGGCACGATTATGCCCGTAAGCAGCACGGCCGGAATGTTGCTGATTGGGCCCGAGATGCTGATTCGATGAAAGTCCTGCGCCAGCAGCGGCAGCATCCCAAGTTGAATGGCTATCGAAAGGCAGAAAAGTTCGCACAGCCGCAAGCCGAGTCGCACAGGAGTCGTAATCAGCGCGGTTGACCGGGCGCCGGCCGCTCGCGGAAAGCGCGTCGAGAGCCACTTTGCCGCGGCGCGCGTCTCGATGCGGAACTGCGCGATTTTCGGCGGATGCACCACGTCACGCGTCACATCACCCAGATGCGCCAAGCCCGCGAGATATGGCGCAGTTGTTCGCTGCATCCATGGCACAGCGAGCGCCGCGATCACTCCAGCCGCCAGAAATGAAAGCTGAAATCCGGAATCAGCGGCAAACGCCGGATTCCATGTGAGCAGGCAGAGCGCCGCGAGCGCGACAATATTCAGCAGGTCAATCCGGCGGAAGAGCGGTCTAACCAGCAGATAAATCGTCGCCATCAAGGCCGCGCGGAGAATCGGCGCGCGGTCCTCCACCACGCCGACGTACGCTGCGAGCGCCCCAAGCGTGATCAAAATCGTAGGCGCGATGCCCAATCTCAATCGCCGGCATAGCCAAAGAAGAAAAACAACCAAAGCTCCCGTATGCAGACCCGCGACGACGAGAATGTGATACGCAGCGGTTTTCTGGAACGCGACAACGGTCGTGGTATCGACGAAGCTGCGGTCGCCAAGCAACATCGCTCTCAGCAACGCCGCACTTTCAGGCTGCCGCGAAAATAGTTCGTCGACCCGCGCCAAAAGAGCGCCATGAATGCGCGCCAGCCGTTGGCGTAGGCCCGGCTCCGGACGGCTGATTAGAGTTAGCAGTTTCGCGTTTCGCAGTGAGCCGGTAAGGTCAATGTCTTGCGCGGCGAGATAGCCTCTGGCATCGAAAGCGCCGGGATCGTTGAAGTCACGCGGTGTCTGGGCTTTCACAAGTGCTTCCACGCCATCCCCGGCGCGCAGTTCGCCGGTGTCGTCTGAAGCACGCAAATCGTCGCCGTACAGCGTCAGTCGCAGCCCGCCGTGAACAGGCATCGCAACGCCTGAGACTTCCACTCGCTCGAGATGAATCAGGTATTCTCGGCCCCACGGCCGGTCCGCCGGGTCGCTGCGCAATCGTCCTTGCCAACGCAGAGGCGACGAAGCATCGAGCCGGCCCGCCGCCATGAGTTGTCCCACGTTGATTGGATCGACTTTCGCGGCTTGAACACGCGCGGCGGCGGCTCCGGTCGCGGCCCACGCGATCAGAGCGAGAGTCCACGCAATTGCAGCCTGTTTGCGCCACAAAAAAATCGCCGCGACGATGATCGAGGCCAACGCAGCAAGCGCACACTCAGCAACAGAAAAATAAGAATGACGCGCCGCTTCGATGCCCGCGGCAAACGCCGCCGCTAGCCACAGCATCGGCAGGTTCACGCGCGCCGCTCCAGCTTGACGACCGTCTCCATGTGGAACGTTTGCGGAAACAAATCGAACAGATCCACGCTGCGGATTTCATAGCCCCCTTGCAGCATCCCGGCAAGATCGCGCGCAAGCGTCGGCGGCTCGCACGAAACGTATGTGATCCGCTGAGCTCCCATTCGCGCCAGACGCGCCGCAGCACCGGGCTCAAGCCCCGCTCGCGGAGGATCGAGCACGATCAGATCGAGCTTTTCCTTAGTCCGCTCGATTGCCCGCTCAACCTCGGCCGTGCGCACCGTGATTCCCGCCGCTTGCGAAGCATTCGATTCCAAATCACGCACCGCCGCGGGATTCGATTCGACCGCGATCACCCGCTGAAATCGCCGGGCAAGCGGTAGTGAGAAAAGTCCGACGCCCGCGTACAAATCGCACGCGGCTGCTCCCGACGTATCGCCGGCGACTGTTGTGACTAACTCGTCCGTAAGGAAGCGGTTCACTTGAAAGAACGAAAAGTGGCCAACCCGAAATGTTTCCCCCGCGGCTTCGCACGTAACGAACCCCGGCCCGTCAAGCTCCATACGTTCGCGGGCCGGGTCGTGGAACAGCAGGCTTTCGATTTCGGGGATGAGCATTCGGAATTTCGCCGCATGCTCATCGGCGCGAGAAGGGAACCCGGCGAATGTCGCGTTCAGCAGCATCTTGGCGTCAGAGGAATCCGCAAAAACTTCGATTTCGCGCAATTCGCGCGGTAGTTCCCCCGCCACGAGCGCCGCGCCAAGAGCCTTGAGACTGCGTTCGAGCAGTGGCGAGACAATCGGGCACTGTTCGATCGGGCAAAGCGCAGTGGAATTCGCGCGAAAATAGCCGATTTCGAAAGCCTTCTTCGAAGTTGTCTCTGCCTTGTCGCGTGCCCTGATTTTCCACTGCGCGCGATTGCGGTAGCCGTAGGGCGGAGAACCGTGCGTTGTAATTTCGCCCGTCCAGTCAACGCGGCCGATGCGCCGCAGCGTCTCGCGGAGAATCTCCGCCTTGTAAACGAGTTGCGCGTCATACGGAATGTGCTGATAGTTGCACCCGCCGCACACCGAAAAGTGAGGGCAGGGCGCAGCGATTCGCTCCGGCGACGGCGTTACGATGGTGTCCATCCGCGCCCGCACAAATTTTTTCTTTGTCTCAACGGGCGCCGCCGCGACTGTTTCGCCGGGAAGCACATAAGGCACAAAAACGGTCGCGCCCGATTCGTGGCCGAGCCCGTCGCCGCCATACACGAGTTTTTCGATCTTCAGTTCCATGGAACCATACTATTCGCGCGAGCAGCCTGACGAGCCCCGGAAAACGCAGTCACGCCGATGCATCGCAATTGTGGGGAGATAGCCGTATCCGGTGAGAAGATCGTTTGAGAACACAGTTTGCCCCAGCGTTTAGAAACAAAATCGCGGCGCGAACTCTACGTTAGATAAAACAAGCTGAGCCGCGGCACGTCCAACAATTCAAAGAGCCGTTTCTGCACGTATTGGCGCTCGAGCTGCGCCAGTTGCGCCGCGGACATCTTACGCCTATAAGGCACGAGTGAGCGATCCATTTCGCGGCGTATCGAGAGCATCGCTTCTTCGTCGGCCTCCGCCGCAAGCGCTGCCGAAAGCTTTTCTTCGAGCACCGTGAGCCGACGCTCGATATCCTCCAGATCGAGCGCCCCGGGAGCGCTGATCAATGCGGCCACATCGTTAAGACGCGCAGCCGTTTCTTCAAAACGTGCCGCCAGCGTCGATTTTTGCCCGCATTTCTGCGCGCTGGCTCGCAGCCGGGTGGCATTGCGGGCAAAATATTTTTCCAGTTCGTCGCGCGAGAAGGCTTCCTTCGCCTGCGCGCGCCCGGTTTCCGGGCCCGTGCCCGCGGCAGCTTCGCGCGCTTCCTCCGCCGCGTCGAGCACGGAATCCACGCAATACGCGAGGCTTTTCAACTGCCGCCCACCCGCAGCGCGTTTCGAACGCGCCCAGCTCTCAAATGCGCGGTCAATCCCTTTCAGCACAGCCGGAAGCGGAATGCCGGCCTTCTGCCACGTCTCGACGATTGCCCAATCGAGCGGCGAAACCAGCAGATGCGCGCCGCGCTTTTTCCAGAAATGTTCTTCGATTTCCGTGAAGTAATTGAAGTAGTTGAACGATCCCACGGCTATTTCTTCTTGCCTGCGCCTCGTTGTGCCGGGGCCTGGTTCCTCTCCCAGATGACGCGCAGGCCGTCGAGCGTCAGATGCTCGTCGACTTTTTCGATGTGCTTCGATGCAGCCGCAATCAGCGGCGCCTGCCCGCCCGTCGCGATCACCTTTGCCTTCTCGCCGATATCCTTCTTGATGCGGCCAAGAATCCCATCGACCAAATCGGTGTATCCGTAGAAAAGGCCGCCCTGCATTTGCGAGGCCGTCGTCGTGCCGATGATTTTGCCGGGGTCTTTCACCTCCACGCGAAAAAGGCGCGCCGCGCGCGAAAAGAGCGCATCCGCCGCGATACCGATCCCGGGCACAAGTGTCCCGCCGACGTATTCGCCGCGCGCCGAGAAAACATCGAAATTAATCGCCGTGCCGAAATCGACCACAATGCACGGCGCGCCATATTTTTCGATGGCGGCAACGCCATTCGCAATCCGGTCCGCTCCAACCTCGGAAGGCACGTCCACCAGAATCGGCATGCCGGTCTTCACTCCCGGCTCGACGAAGAGCGCCTTCTTTTTGAAATAGCGCTCGGCCATTCCGGCAAGCGTCCCATTCAACGGCGGGACAACCGAGCTGATGATCACGCCTTCGATTTCGCGCGGCTCCAGTCCAGCCAACGTGAAAAGGTCCCGGGTGAGAATGCCGTATTCATCCACAGTCTGATCGCGAGCGGTCGTGAGCCGCCAGTCTGCCGCCAGCTCTTTTCCGCGGAAGACGCCCAAAACAGTGTTCGTATTCCCTACATCCATCGCCAACAGCATCAATCCGCCTCCGCTACGTCGCCCGAAAGAATCGCCTCCGTGCCGTGCCCATCGTCGCGCGCCACACGCAGCACGCCGCTCGATTCCAGGCCCGCCGTCGTGCCGGTGAACGTCTCGCGCGCCGTCGTAATGCGCACGCGCTTGCCTCGAAAGTAGCTGGAAACTTCCGCAAAGCGCCGCAAAATCGGCGCGTAACCGTCCGTGAGATAAAGATTGTAGTAGCGGTCCAGATTTCGCAGCAACCGGACGAGCAGCTCGAGCCGCGAATGCATTTTCCCCGATTCGATGCGCAGCGACGTAGCGATCTCGGCGATTTCCGGCGGCATCTTGCTCTGATTCACATTTATTCCGATGCCGATCACCGCATAGTGCAGGCGGTCCGGTTCGGCATGCATCTCCGTGAGAATGCCTCCGAATTTTCGTCCGCGAACGAGCAGGTCGTTCGGCCAGCGAATATCCGGAACCGCCGTCAATTCTTCGGCTGCGGCATCTCGCGCGGCAAGGCCTGCCACAATCGTGAGCAGCGGCGCGTGCGCAGGCGGAATCGGCGGGCGCACCAGCACCGAACAGCAAATTCCTGCCGATTTTTCGGTAAGCCAGCTTCGCCCAGCGCGTCCGCGCCCAGCCGTCTGATCTTCGGCCAACACAATCGCGCCATGCGGTTCGCCCGCCTCGCCAAGATGCATCGCGATCGTGTTCGTCGAATCCGCTTTGAAAAAATGGTGAATGCGCTTCGCGAAGGGCGTCCCGCTCAGCCGGTGGCTCAGCATCTGCGGCGCCAGAATGTCCGGCACTCGCTCAATGTGGTATCCCGTCCGCGCGTGTCCCTTCACGCGCACACCCAGCGCGCGCAGCTTCTCCACCCAGCGAAATACCTGCTGCCGCGAAACGCCGATTTCTTTCGCGATCTTCGCGCCGCTAATCACGATCGTCGCGTTCTCGGCGAGCAGCGTCAGCAATGCATCGATGCGCCGGTCCGTTGTGCCGGGCAAAGTTTTTGCGTGTTTGGTAGCCATGGGGAAGGCTAAGGATACGCGACCAGCCCCGCCCGAACAAGCGGAGCGGTAGCGGCGGAATTTCCGACTGTTGGGTTAGCCTAGTTGGGCACCTTCGAGGTCCGCGCTCTATGTAAAATAAGGAAATATGATTCCGGCTGGCTATATGGCGAAGCGAGTTTGCAGGAAACCGGATTGGCTCGCGGCGGCCCACGTAACTGACATCTACTCCGTTAGCGGATGTGTGTCCAGCGACTTCGGCGATTATATTGAGTACTGGAAGCACAATGGATTCTGGTTATTCAACTCGCCAAAAATAATCCAGAATATCGCACGAGAAACCTCAATTGACCTTGCGGGAACCACACTGTTTTATTACGAGGTTTACGAAAAAGAGTTTGACGGTAAAACTTGGTATCCCTATGGTCCCGATCCCGCATTCAAGACGGATGTAATCGTACCTGCCGACAAAGAACTGGAAGGCTTCGACGTGGCCACTTTCTCCTGTAGAAACGTGCCGGAGTGTTCGCCTCTTTCCTGCAACCATTTGGCGCGGGAACTTCCGACAAATTCTCATTGCTTATTAAATTCGTTCGAAGATGCCGAGAAGAACGTAACAAACGGAATCTTCAATGACAGCGAGCGGGGTCCCTATCGAATATTCTCCGTTTACTCAGTTAAATGGTATCCAAAACTCAGCGGCGACCGATAAAGTTTGCTCAGGTGCACCTTAAATCACCATTAGGAGCATGATCGGAGGGAGCAGTCTGGAAAACGACCCATGGCGGACTACGCAAGTTGCTTCAATCGGTCCCTCAGCTTCTGCAACTCAGTCTCGCGCTCGCGCAAGGTGCTTTCCATATTGCGGACGACATTTTCCGGCGCCTTACTCCGAAACGTCTCATCCGCCAGACGCGCGCGCTTTGATTCAATATCCTTTTCCAGCCGCTCAATCTCTTTTGTGACTCGGAGTCTTTCGGCTTTCTTGTCGGAGACCTCAACCTCGCCGAACTGAACTTCGAAGTGAGTCGCGGGGAAGATCGCGCCGTTTGAGGGATCCAGAGTTGGGAAGATCATGACGTTCGACGAATAGGTCGACGCCGCGACATTCGGAGTGTACGTATTGAGTACCTTCGCGTACTCGGGGTCCTTGGTTCCGATCCAGATGGGAACAGGCTTTCTCGGATCCATCTTGTTCGCGGCCCGAACACTCCGTGCCTTGATTGCAACCTCCTGAATTTTCGACATCTCACCTTCTGCCACTTTGTCAACCCACGCCGTCTTCGCCTCCGGAAACCGATCCAGCGCAATCGAATGTGCGCCGCTCGGCTGGGGCAGCCGATGCCAAAGCTCCTCCGTAAGAAAAGGCATCACCGGGTGCAGCAGCCGCAGCGCCGCATCCAAAGCCGCGAAGATATTGCGCCACGCAGGCACAGCAACGGCGCGATCCGTCGAGCCAAGCTGCGGCTTCACCCACTCGATATACCAATCGCAGAAATCGCCCCAGAAAAATTGATAAATCGCTTGCGCCGCCTCATGAAAACGAAAATTCTCCAGCGCATCATTCACTTGCGCGATCACCGCCGCAAGCCGGGAAAAAATCCACCGATGCGGTAATGACGCCGCCCCCGGCAAACCATATGGCGCCTTCGCCCGCACTTCGAATCCAGCCAGGTCGTCGAGCGAAAAGCCTTCCGCCTCGCGCTTGTCCAAATTCACGAATAAAAACCGCGCCGCATTCCAAATCTTGTTCGCAAACGCGCGCGCGCCAAGAATACGGTCCTCGCTGAGAACAATATCCGTGCCAGGCGCGGCCATGCTTGCCAGCATGTAACGCAACGC
>DATEME010000169.1:0-4125 GCA_035275865.1 Candidatus Acidiferrales bacterium
AAAGCTATGCTGTTGCGCCAAATTCCGCTCGCCGAAGCCAGCGAGAACAGCATCGCCGGCGGATTAGTCTCGCGCTCAGTTATCGGCTTGCCGCTCGACGAACCGATCGTCGCGGCACACCACTACGTCGAATTGACCGCGCCGGAAGTACAAGCTGCTTTCGCCAAATGGTTCCGTGCGAAAGACTTGGTTCAGGTCACCGAAGGCCCGAACCCGCAATAGCACAAGGCCGGGGCAGCGGCTAACGGTCGCGCAAATAGGCGAGCAGAGTGCCTAGCGTCATCTCGTCGAGTTCGCGTAGTGTGTTGTAAGCGATCGCGAGCGCACGCCAAGTCCTCTGCAGCTCTTCGCTGCAAAACTGAAACAGCTTTGTAAATGGCATCGCTGTAATCGTAAAGGCTCTCCACGCATGCCGCAATCCTGAACCTTGTAAGAAGTGTCTTACGGCTGAATTCCCGCCTGCCGGTAGGACGCTGGATAACCTTGAGGCTCGGCCACTACAGAACCGCGCCCCGGAATTTTCATTTAAGGTTGGATTGACGCGCCATCGCAGCCTGTGATAACCATTGTTCGGTTTCCCCATTAGGGCGACCCGCAACGCCAGTGGCTACTACACAAAGTCTCGAGGTCACGCTCGAAACGCTCATCGAGAGCATCGATCTGGCCGAAAACATCGTGAAGCGCGTCGCCGAAGCCAGCGGCTTTGACGAGGACGATGTTCACAAGATCGGCATGGCCGTCCGCGAAGGCGTGATCAACGCCTATAACTATGGTAATTCCCAGGAGCGCCAGAAGAAAATCGTCCTCACAGTCGAATTTGAGGGCGAGAAAATGGTCGTTCACGTCACGGATGAAGGCCCGGGATTCGACCTCTCTCAGGTACCCGATCCTTTGGCCGAGGAAAACATTTTGCGCACCTCGGGACGTGGAATCTTCCTGATCAAGGCGTTCATGGACGAGTTCTCGGTGCAGCGCGGCCCGAAGGGCGGGGCCGAGATCGTAATGGCGAAGAAGTTGCCGCAAAGCGTTCCGGCTTCGGGCCGGGCATAGATTTCCTATCGGTGCAAATTCATGGTTCTGCGCGGCACATGCCGTCAGGTCGGAGATGTCTCCGTAGTCGATTTCAGCGGCCGAATCACGCTCGGCGAAGGAAGCGCCGCCCTGCGGCGCACGATCAAAGAGCTGGTCCAGCAGGGTCACGCAAAGATCATCCTGAACCTCGAAGACGTCGATTACATCGATAGCTCCGGCATCGGCGAACTCGTCGTCGCCCACGGAACCGTCGAAAGCGCAAACGGCGAACTCAAGCTCCTCAACCTGACTCGCCGCGTCCGCGACATCGTCCAAATCACCCGCCTCTTCACCATCTTCGACGTCCAGCCCGACGAAGCCTCGGCCCTGCGCAGCTTCACCAATTAAAGGGTCCCAAACGCCACTTTTGTGGCCACTTAGCGTTTTTAAAGTTGTCTTTAAGTGGCTTTTTGCGTTCCTGCGGGAACGCAATTTGCGTCGCAATTAGGTCATTTTTGATGACGCACCGCAGCATTTTTGTGCGCGCAATTTGAGAGTAGGTGCCGTTCAATTGGCGCGCGACGGCAGATTCTTTTCTGAAAAGAGTGGAAAATCTCTTCCCAAAAATCCCGCCGTGAGGCAGTTCGAGTACCCTTACGGGCGTTTCGGCCTCGATTTAACGCCTTTCGATGCTGAACATTGACACGAATTGGCACCTCCTTTAGCATGGGAAGCTGAATTGCAACCTGAAACCGCGATTATCCGCTAACTGCCATCACGTAAATCGCTGGAGGAGACTGTCTTGGCGCATGCCGATGAGAAGTTCCTGTTCACCTCGGAGTCTGTCACCGAGGGCCACCCTGACAAAATAGCCGACCAGGTATCTGACGCCGTTTTGGACGCCGTCCTGAAGGACGATCCGACAGGCCGCGTGGCCTGCGAAACTCTCGTTACAACCGGTCTCGTCATGGTCGCCGGTGAAATCACGACCACGACTTTCGTCGATTTCTCTGATGTGGCCAGAGACGTTGTCCGCAGCGTCGGGTATACACGCGCGAAATATGGTTTTGATGCCGATACGTGTGGTGTGATTTCCTCGATCAAGAAGCAGTCGCCCGACATTGCGATGGGCGTCGACACCGGCGGCGCCGGCGATCAGGGCCTCATGTTCGGTTATGCGTGCGACGAAACGGCCGAACTAATGCCCATGCCAATCCAATTGGCGCATCAGCTCTGCCTAAAATTATCCGAAGTCCGCAAAAACAATGTCGTCAACTTTCTCCGTCCGGATGGAAAATCCCAGGTTTCAATTGAATATATTGACGGGCGCCCCGCGCGCGTCGATTGCGTCGTTATTTCCACCCAGCATAGCGAAGACGTGACGCACAGCGATCTCCGCGACGCGATCATCGAGAAGGTGATCAAGCCCATCCTTCCCGAGCGCATGTTCGACAAGCAAACGAAAATCCACGTCAACCCGACCGGACGGTTCGTTACCGGCGGTCCGATGGGCGATGCGGGCCTTACCGGCCGCAAGATCATCGTCGATACGTATGGCGGTTACGGTCGTCATGGCGGCGGCGCGTTCTCGGGTAAAGATCCATCGAAGGTCGATCGCTCGGCCTGCTACATGGCCCGGTACGTTGCAAAGAACATCGTGGCCGCGGGCTTGGCGCGCAAAGTCGAGGTGCAACTCGCGTATGCGATTGGCGTCGCCGATCCAGTCTCCGTGATGACGCAGACCTTCGGCACCGGCACAATTCCCGACGCGCAAATCACCGAACTGATTCGCGAGTCTTTCAAACTTACACCGAAGGGCATCATCGAAACGCTCGACCTTCGCCGCCCAATCTATCGTCCGACGGCGGCTTACGGCCACTTCGGACGCACCGGCCCAGGCTTCACCTGGGAACGCACCGACAAGGCGGACGCGCTCCGCAAGGCCGCCGAAGTGCGTGGCGCAGCAGCCGTCTCCAGCTGACATTCAACCTTTGCAGGGGCGCGGACTGCGCCCCTCTTCGCAAATCGATCCGAATCGAAAGGGAGCATCTTGTGGAAACCGCAACAAAACTAGCAGGAGACGTGAAAGACATCGGTCTTGCCGCGAAAGGCAAGAACCGGATCGAATGGGCCAATCAGCACATGCCCGTCCTTCAGCTCATTCGCAAGCAATTCATCAAGGACCAGCCGCTCAAAGGTATTCGCATTTCGGCCTGCCTGCACGTCACCAGCGAAACGGCCAATCTCGGCATCACGCTGCGCGATGGCGGAGCCGACGTGGTTCTCTGCGCGTCGAACCCGCTTTCGACTCAGGACGAGGTTGCGGCGTCGCTGGTGAAGGACTACGGCATTCCCACGTACGCCATCAAGGGCGAAGACAACGAGACGTATTATCAGCACATTAGCGCCGCTCTCGATCATAAGCCGCAGATCACGATGGACGATGGAGCCGACCTCGTGACGCAACTGCTCACGAAGCGCACCGACCTTCTTTCGAACGTCATCGGCGGCACCGAAGAGACAACCACCGGCGTGATTCGTCTTCGCGCGATGGCGAAGGACGGCACATTGAAGTTTCCCGTGATCGCCGTAAATGACGCGCTCACGAAGCACTTTTTCGATAATCGCTACGGCACGGGCCAATCGACGCTTGACGGCGTAATTCGCGCAACTAACCTGCTGCTCGCCGGCCTGCGCGTTGTCGTCGCCGGCTACGGCTGGTGCGGACGCGGCGTCGCGATGCGCGCCAAGGGCCACGGTGCGGACGTGATCGTCACCGAAATCAATCCGACGAAGGCAATCGAAGCCGTGATGGACGGCTTCCGCGTGATGCCGATGAACGAAGCCGCGAAAATCGGCGACGTCTTCATCACCGTCACCGGCAACAAGAACGTGATCTCCGGCGAGCATTTCTCGCGCATGAAGGACGGCGCAGTGGTCAGCAACTCGGGCCACTTCAACGTTGAGATCGACATCCCGGCGCTGGAGAAGCAGTCCAGCGGCAAGAGGGAAGTGCGGCCTTTCGTCGATGAATACGATATGAAGGACGGCCGCAAGGTCTACTTGCTTGGCGATGGGCGCCTCATCAATCTTGCAGCTGCCGAAGGACATCCC
>DATEME010000170.1:0-1251 GCA_035275865.1 Candidatus Acidiferrales bacterium
AAAGCGAAGTCCTGGGGCATAGAGACCATCATCGGTGGTCGATGGTCGGGTCACCTGACAAAAGGTGGCCACGTCGGGAGCGGGCTGCGCATCTGCCGCTTCGGCGTCACACAGACACCGGTTGGCGGACTCGCCAACGGCCCGAAGGGCACTCCAGTTCTCCACGCAGACACGGCGCCCAATACCGAAGTCATACGTATTGCAGATAACGGTTTCGGTGCGCAGTGCCCGTCCCTCTTTGAAATATTGCTTGATCCGCGAAGACTTGTAGTAACAGCACAGCGTGGGATCGACACCACGGGTGATGACGCGAGTACGAAATGTTCCGGGGGTGCGCGAGCTAACCCGTCGACGAAAGATCAGCGCGATCTGATCCGGGCGGCCGACATCCAGGTGATCGCGGATCACGCTTTCAAACCACATCCGGCCTGCCGGCGGCCGGTCGAACACGTAGGTGTCGGCAACTTCGAATTGGCGAAACGCCATCTGATACCCGTATCCAGCGCAGACATCGGCCTCGCTAAATGGCGAGGGCAGACGCCGCCGCCATCGCCGGAAGAACCCTTGCACGTCGCCGGGACCAAGGCGGTCGCAGATCCGCTGCAAAGCGGCGGGATCGCTGCAACTGCGAAAGCCGTTGTCCAGGGCCTGATAGGTGATGCCGGCTTTCTCCAACTGCCGTTTGGCCCAATCGTGGCCATTCAGCCAGAGCCAGATCGGAAAGGGCGCGTAGGCGTTGGTTTTCCAGAACGCCGCGCCCCATTCGGCATCCCAGAGATAGAAATAGAAGTGATTGACATAGGCCTGCTCGCGTCCCCAGTCCATGTGCGGGTGGGGCGCCTTCTCCTGTCCCTTCCGCGGCCACGATTTCCAAATCGACGCCTTCTCCTGTCCCACACCGATGAGCACGACGCGGTCCTTTCCTTGCCGAGCCGCGGCTTCGAGATGCGGCCGCGCCGTCTCTTCTTTCTTCTCTCCCTTTTTGAAATGAACCACCGGGATATGATGGGCTTCGGCAAAACGGTACACGGCCTTGACATAGCCTTCGCCAATTTTGCCAAAGGCGGCTGATGAAGGAATTGGATATCTCCGCTGCCAGCGAAGAAACGTGCATACATCCCCCACCGCCTGAAGTCTGGGTACGTAGGCCTGGAGAAAGATGCGATCGATGGAGCGGCAGCGCAGCGTCACGTGATCCCGGAGTAAAGCGCCATAGTCGGTCATCGCAACCTCCCAGACACTTTAATCTTT
>DATEME010000171.1:0-4595 GCA_035275865.1 Candidatus Acidiferrales bacterium
GAGTCCTGCGTGCGTAAACGATTCTCTTTGCCGTTTCCGGCGCTGTCAGCGCCTCTGCGGTGGACTGCGCTTTTGCTTGTCCTGTTTTTCGTGCCGGGTCTGCGGGCAATAGGCGCACAAGAAGCCGTCGCAAAACTCGACGCCGCTACGAGCACAATTCACTTTACGCTGGGCGCAACGCTCCACACCGTCCACGGCACGTTCAAGATGAAGAGCGGCGAGATTCGCGTCGATCCCGCCACCGGTAAGGCGAGCGGTTCGATCGTTGTGGACGCCACGAGCGGCGAAAGCGGCGACTCCTCCCGCGATCACAAGATGCATAAGGAAATTATCGAGAGCGCGAAATACCCCGAGATCGTTTTCTCGCCGGCGCAGCTAATCGCGCAGCCGGGCCACACGCTGACGGAAACCTTGAACCAGAAGGGAATCACGCAGGTTCAGGCGAACGGCATTTTTCGCCTACTCGGGCAGGACCACGAAGTCACGCTCGACCTCGCCGTTCAAAACGACGGCAACGGCCACGTGCAGATTTCAAGTAGCTTTCCGATCCCTTACATCAAATGGGGACTGAAAAACCCCAATACCTTCATCCTGCGCGTAAGCGACACCGTGCAGCTCGAGATTCACGCCTCAGGCCAAATTGTTCCGGCGGGCTAATCTAGCTTGCCAGGGGCTCGTCATTTAGGCGGCTGCAGATACTTTGTGGCGGGAACAATTTGAGGCGATATGGTGTCCCACAGACTGACTGGTCCGTGACCGATTGGGTGGCGGTCCTGCAGGAGCGTCTCATGCTAAACACAGCGTCGCGGTACGATTCAAGAGTCTCGAAGACTTCGGCACGGACCGCATTGAGACGGATTTTCCTCCTGGCCGGCTTGCTGTTTGGCTTCTATGGTTTGCGCTCACAGGCTCAAACCGTAGCGATTACGACTTCTCAGTACAGCAATGCGCGCACGGGGGCAAACACTCACGAAAAAACCCTTACGCCGGCGAATGTCAACGCCGCTCATTTTGGAAAGCTCTATGCCGTTCGCGTCGACGGCGACGTTTACGCGCAGACGCTTTACCTGCCGCAAGTCAATGTCCCGGGCAAAGGGAGGCGGAATGTTCTATTCGTCGCCACTGAACACGATAGTGTTTATGCTTTCGATGCGGACGGGAATTTCGACGCCCCGCTTTGGCGTGTATCGTTCTTGAATCCTCAAGCGGGAGTTGTGACGATTCGCGCGGGAGAAAGCGGCTGTCCAATGATCCGCCCTGAAATCGGCATCACGTCAACGCCCGTTGTGGATGCGACGACAGGTACGCTGTACGTTCTCGTTCGTACCGAAGAGCAGGGCAGGCCTACGCAGCGACTACATGCGCTTGCCGTAACGACGGGCGCGGAGAAGTTCGGCGGACCGGCCGATATTCGCGCTTCCGGATTCGATCCGATGCTCGAAAATCCGCGTGCCGCGCTCTTGCTCGCGGGGAATACCGTTTATCTTGGCTGGGGCTCGACTTGCGACTACGGCGATTATCAGGGCTGGCTTATGGCTTACGACGCCCACACTCTGAAGCAGCTTGGTGCATTCAATGCGGCGCCGAGGGAACGGCTGAGTGGAATTTGGGCTGGGGACGCAGGTTTTGCAGCAGATGCTGAGGGGAATATTTTCGTCGCGACGGGAAATGGAAAATTCGACGTGGCCTCCGGGGGGCCGGATTACGGAGATTCACTCTTGAAGATGGACCTTGGAGCCAGCGGCCTTTCCGTTCGCGATTATTTCACGCCGTACGATAATGATCGTCTCAACAGCACGGACAAGGACCTCGGCTCCGGCGGGCCGGTTCTGCTGCCGGATCAACCCGGCGCGCATCCCCACCTTCTCATCATCGGCGGCAAGGGAGCGACTGTGTATGTACTCGATCGCGACCGGCTGGGCAAGTTTCATGCGGAGGGGGACTCGAGCGTCCTGCAGAAGATTTCCGTTGCTTCCGAACTAATGGGCGCGCCGGCGTTTTGGCAGAATCATCTGTTCGTCCAGTCGGATAAGGATGCGCTGAAGGACTATACGTTCAAGAATGGGGAATTGTCCGTCCAACCTGCCGCGCAAACTCAAGCAACATTTAGAGCGAGCGCGACGCCCACCGTCTCATCCGACGGTGCGCACAATGGGATCGTGTGGACCGTTGAAACGCGACCTTTTGGATTTTCCAATCAGGTGCCAGCGGCGGTGCTACACGCTTACGAAGCCGCAAATATTTCGCACGAACTCTACAATAGCTCGCAGAATTCGTCGCGCGACGGTGCAGGACCGTCAGTAAGATTCACGATTCCTGCGGTCGTCAATGGGCGCGTTTACGTCGGCGCGATCAAAGAGGTGGATGTGTACGGCCCGCTGCCTTCCGCTAGCTCCGGCCGGCACTAGTGTCTTGAGTACGGCCAGGCTGGGGAAGCGTCACCACCCCAGCACGTAAGCAAAGATCAAAGGCGCCACGATCGTCGCGTCCGACTCAATAATGAATCGCGGCGTATCGACACCCAATTTCCCCCACGTAATTTTCTCGTTTGGCACCGCTCCCGAATACGACCCGTAACTCGTGGTCGAATCGCTGATCTGGCAGAAGTATCCCCAGAGCGGCACATTTTCCCGCCGCAGATCCTGGTGCAGCATCGGCACTACGCAAATCGGAAAATCGCCCGCTATGCCGCCGCCAATCTGGAAAAATCCGATCGAATTCTTTGGCGCCGTCGCTGTGTACCAGTTCGCAAGCTCGATCATGTACTCGATCCCCGACCGCATCAGCGTCGGGCACTTCACTTTGCCGCCGATCACCTGCGCCGCAAACATATTCCCGAGCGTCGAATCCTCCCATCCCGGCACGAAGATCGGCAGATTCTTTTCCGCCGCTGCCAACATCCAGCTGTCCTTCGCGTCGATCTCATAATATTGCTCGAGTTTTCCGCCGCGCAGTATCTTGTAAAGAAATTCGTGGGGGAAATATCTCTTCTTCTCGCGATCGGCCGCGTACCACTCCTCCATCACGATACGCTCGATGCGCCGCATCGCTTCTTCCTCGGGAATACACGTATCGGTGACGCGATTCAGATGATTTTCGAGCAGCTCGACTTCCTGCGCCGGCGTCAAATGCCGGTAGTGCGGCACGCGCCGGTAGTGGTTGTGCGCCACCAGGTTATACACGTCCTCTTCGAGGTTTGCGCCGGTGCAGCAGATTCCCTGCACTTTGTCCTTGCGAATCATCTCCGCGACGGAAATCCCCAGCTCGGCCGTACTCATCGCTCCGGCCAGCGTCAGCAGCATATTTCCGCCATTGGCCAGATGATTCACGAAAGCTTCAGCCGCGTCGATCACCGTCGCTGCATTAAAGTGCCGGTAATGCTGCTTCATAAAATTGGAAATCGGACTCTTTGCAGAGGGTACGTACGGATTCATAGCAATCTCCTTTGCTCGTCAAATCTGAATGGAATTCAGGTACACCCGCACACGCGCGCGCTTTTACCGTGGGCGTGTTTTAGAAATAGCTGGCGGTGTAGCTCAGGAGACGCACAAACTCGTGCATGGAAACGTAAAAGGGAAAAGATCGATTGGGGAATTTCTGCTGCACATGCATTGATAACACAATTTCGCTCCCCTGTGACAATTTTTTGTAAAATTTGTGGCGCGCGACAATCGTCGAAGCATTCGCGCCGCCTCAAATTTCTCATTTTCACCGCGCAAGAGAATCCGTGAACCCGCGCCCCTCTTGCAGTAATCTGATGTGAGTGCTGCGCCGTGCGAATTTATCCGCGCCGCGCGCGAAGGAGGACTCATGTACGTCGTCGTTGGAGCCACCGGTAATACCGGCAGCGCCGTTGTCGATACATTGCTCGCCGCCGGAGAAAAAGTTCGTGTCGTCGGACGCACGCCCAGCCACCTTGAACGCTTCACCAAACGCGGCGCCGAAGCCGCCATCGTCGACGTCTCCGACCCGGATACGACCGCGCTGACGAAGGCGTTTTCGGGCGCGAAGGCGGTGTACGCGATGGTGCCGCCCGATACAACTTGCGAAGATGTACTCGCATATTACGGCGTTGTCGCAAAAGTGATCGTCACCGCACTGCAGGTTTCCGCCGTCACGCACGCCGTCGTGCTCAGCAGCATCGGCGCCGATAAATCCTCGAAGACCGGCCCTGTCGTCGGCCTGCATCGCCTCGAGCAACTCATCGACGCCGTCGGCGGCCTCAATGCGCTTTACATTCGCGCCGGCTACTTTATGGAAAATCTTCTGCCGCAGGCGGGCATCATCAGGAATTTCGGCATGATGGCCGGCCCGCTCCGCGCCGATCTGGCCGTTCCGATGATCGCCGGGCGCGACATCGGCCGTTATGCCGCCGAACGCATGCTCAAGCTCGATTTCCGGGATAAGGAAGCGCGCGAGCTGCTCGGCCAGCGGGACGTCAGCTACAGCGAAGCGGCACGCATTGTGGGCGAGGCGATCGTCAATCCGCAGCTTTCGTACATGCAATTGCCTGACGAGCAGCTCAAGCCCGCGCTCACGCAGATGGGCATGTCCGAAAACATGGCCGGCCTGATTCTCGAATTGTCCGCGGCACT
>DATEME010000172.1:0-1724 GCA_035275865.1 Candidatus Acidiferrales bacterium
GGAGCGGTCTCGGACCGGTTTGGCCGCCGCACGGTCTTGATTCCCGGTGTCTTGATTTTTTCGCTGCTTTCGTGGCTTTCGGGCGTGGCGCGAAGTTTTGAGGAACTGCTCGTTATTCGAGCACTCATGGGAGTGGCCGAGGGACCGTGCTGGACGGTCATCAATGCCATCAACGAAGAGACTTCAAACCCGAAGCACCGCGGGCGCAACGTGGGCATCGTCGTCAGCGCCGCGGCGCTGATAGGACTGTTTGTGGCACCGATTCTGACCACGCAGGTGGCCGCGCATCTTGGCTGGCGCTGGAGTTTTTTCATCGCGGGTGCGCCCGGGCTGTTGATGGCATTTCTGCTCTGGAAATTTGTGCGCGAGCCTCAGCATGCCACGAAACCTGAGAGCGCTCATGGCGGCGCAATCTCCCCTGCAGGTTATCTTTCCATCCTGAAATTTCCCAATGTGTGGTTCTGCTGCATGGGCGCGGCGGGATTCATGGGCTGGCTTTTTCTTCAGAACGTGTTTGCGCCGCTCTACATGACTGAGGCGGCGCACCAGCCCGGCACGACCGCCGGCTTTCTGATGGGCGCCGCAGGCTTGGGAAGCTTCTTTATCGGATTGATATTTCCGGCTCTTTCCGATCGCGTCGGCCGCAAATCCGCGCTGCTGATTTCGGCCGTTCTTTCAGCGATTCTTCCTGCAGCTCTTTGTATTCCGGGCCTCTATTCGCATCTGTGGCTGCTTGCCGCAATCCTCTTCCTCACGCAAGGCGGACAGGCGATGGCCGCGCTCGTCGTGGTGCTGATGCCGGCCGAAAGCGTGCCGCCGCAATTTATCGCCACGGCAATCGGCATGACGACGCTCGTCGGGGAAATTCTCGGCGGCGCATTCGCACCCACGCTGGGCGGCGCGATGGCCGAAAAATTCAGCCTGGCCACGCCATTGTGGATGGCCTCCGGATGCATGATCCTGGTCGTCCTCGCGGGCTTGTTCTTCCGCGAAACGCCGCGGCCGAACATACGTAGCGAAGAATTCGGCCACGGCACTTACGCACACCCAAGCGTTTCGGCCTAGCGACTGCCTCCCCACACGTACCGGATACCCAGGCGATAGTTATATCCAAGCGCGGGATAACCGATCGCATCCTGATAATGCTTGTCGAAGAGATTTTGTACGTGGGCGGTGAACGAGACGCCGTAGCGCAAAGGAACGATTGCAGACGTGTCCCATCGGACATAACCCGGATTACTCGTAAGTCCGAGGCCAAGAAAATCGCTGTCCGTGCGCCGGCCAACGAAATATCCGGTGACGTTCCAGTTCACGCCGCGGAAATGCGCGTTGACGAAAAGATTCGCGGAATTTAGCGGCCGTTTGAGCAGCCGATTCCCAGGCACGAGCGCCGGATCGGTTGCGTAAGGCGACTGAAGCACGCGCGAATCATCGTAAGAATAGGCGCCGCCGAGATCGAGCCATGGCGCCGCTCTTACCGCAATCGAAGAATCCGCGCCAAAAGCCCTCGCTTTGTCCGTGTTGAAGTAACTGCCAAAAAACGCAGGGCAGTTCTGCGGCAGGTTGTTAGGCATAAATCCGGACGCAAAACTAACGATATTCCGGAAATCATTGTGAAAGTACGTCGCTGAAATTCGAACGCGATCCGAGTCGAGATATTGATCGATTCCCGCGTCAAACGTCGAGCTTTGCTCCGGCTTCAGAATAGGACTACAGTCGGCCGG
>DATEME010000173.1:0-3261 GCA_035275865.1 Candidatus Acidiferrales bacterium
GCAAGATGCACATCGCGGAAATATTGCGTGTACTGTTCCGCGCGTTCGCCAAAAATGATGACGCATGAGCCGATGTAGTTGCGCGGCCCCCAATCGTAGTAGCTGTTGTGGCCGCTGATCGCCTTCGGCAAGCCAAGCGACGGACCGTAATAATCAATCGCGCCGGCCTCGCCGTAATTGCCCCCGAGAATGGCGCAGTCGGCTTGCTCGGCAGCCGGCAGTGCATGGTATACGGCGGCAACGCGGCTCGAAATCGTCCGCCACGGCAGCATGTCGCCATAAAGCTGTGAAAGCTGGCCGGTCGAATCGCGTTCCGTTTTTACGCGCGTAAACGGCAGAGCCCGCGAATAGCGAATCAACGCGGGAATCGGCAGGATGGGGACGGCCAGCGGAAGCCCGGCAATGCCGCCGACGACGACGAGCGACGGCACAATTTTGCGAAGCAGCCGCCCACCCTGCCCGCCGATGCGCTCGAACGCGACGCCCCCAGCCGCAATCAGCATCGGATATGCGGGCAGCGGATAATACGCCTTTTCCCGAAACGACATCACGATCGCCGTCACAACCAAATAAACAAACGCTAGAAAACGGAACCTCTTTCCGCCGGGCGCAAAAAGGAGCCAAATGAGGCCGCCGAGCCAAACCGGTAACGCGAGAGGATCGAGAAAAAGAGCCTGGTCGCTAATGAAGCTCCAAGGCGACGTGGGAATGTTCTTGAATTCCTGGGCGTTGCGAACGACTTCGACCTGGGGAAAGCCATGGCGAATTTCCCACATCAAGTTCGGCAGAAATATGAGGAGTGCGATGGCGGCCGCAAGCCAGGCCCAGCGGCTCATGAGCATGCGCGTCTTGCCCGTGAGAATCAGCGCGACGACGAGCGAGAAGCCAAACGCCAGCATCGTGTGTTTGTTTTCCAGGCCAATGCCCGCGAGGATCCCGAATGCGAGCCACAGACGCGGCGAATCGCCTTTCACAATGCGCACCACGAGCCAGGCGCAAAGGAGCCAAAACAGGGGCTCGAAGGCATTCATCGAGAGAAAGCCGTCGAACGCCAGATAGGAGGGAGTGAAGAGAACCGTCAGCGCAGCAATGATTTGAGCGAACGGCCCGCCGTCGAGTTCGCGGGCAAGAACCGCCGTGATCGCTACGACGGCGACTCCGGCCAGCACCGGGAAGAGCCGCACGCCGGCAATTGAATTGCCGAAGACGTGACGCACAAACCAAGCAACGGCCGCAATCAGCGGAGGTTGGTCGATGTACCCCCACGCGAGGTGCTGGCCGCAAGCGAGGTAATAGAGTTCGTCGCGAAAGAAGCCGTAATTGCGGATTCCCGCGATTTGTATGATGAGTTTTGCGGCGGCGATTCCGGCAAGGATCGCGGCCGTATTAACCGTGCGCGCGTAGCCCTTTTTTGCCGCTACTTCAAGCGATTCGGCAACGCTCATAGCTCAAGGGAAAGTTGATTCTCACAGCGTTTGGTAGCTGAGTTTCGCCGGATCGTTCCGCGGCAGTCGGATCGCGTTGCTGGTGCACAGCATTGGCCTGCCACACAGCAAGCAGGCCAATGCCGCGAGGCGATGCGCGCTACTGCGTCGGCTTATGTCCGGGCGGCGTCGCGTGATGAGTCGTAGTGCCGGTCGAGTGTGTTGTGTGAGCAGGTTCCGGCGTTGGCGACGTGACCTTGGCGGACTTGATCAGGTCAAGCCGCGGATACTGCTTCAGAAAATACTCGCTGCCATGCAAGCCGATCTGCCCCTGGTCGGGCTGCTGGCCGTAACCGGAATAAATGCTCTGGACAACGTCCATGCCCGAGATCACTCGGCCAAACGGAGCAAAGCCCTGCGGATCGAGGTTGCCGCTATTGTCGCCCAGGTTGATGAAAAGCTGCGTCGTCCGGGAGTTCGGCAAAGAGCTTTTTGCAAAAGTCACGGTGCCGATGAGATTGCGTTCCTTCACCGGCTCGTCCGCGAAGTTGGCGTTTTGCCAGGCCTTGTTCACCGAGGGAATGCCGGTCAGGCCGAATTGCACGACGAAGCCCGGGAGAACGCGGAAGAAAGGGTCGCCGTCGAAGAAGCCGTGCTTGACGAGATTATAGAAACGGTCCGCGCCGAGCGGTGCCAACGCGCGAGTCACTTGAATTACAAAATTGCCCTTTGTGGTTTCAAAAGTGGCTTCAAAAGTTTCGGGTGCGTGGGCTTTCAATTCCGACGGGTGCAAAAGTGCTGGATCGAAGGTCATGCGATGTGTTGTTGGATGATGAACTGTCGCGGAATGTGTCGTGGGCTTGGGGTGCGTCGGTGGCGCCTGGGCGGCCATGCCCGGCAACGCGGTCAATGCAAGGCTCAGGCACAATACGGAAATCTTCATCCATCCTCTCCTAAGATTTTGGCTGTGGCTAAGAGTCAGTGTCCTAACGTAACAAGGTTACCACCAAAAACGCGCGCTTGGCCTTTCAAGTTCTGGGAGCGCCCGAGCGAAAAGTTGAACCCGATAAGGCAATCAGGCCCGGTTAGTTTTTGCGCATCAGTGGTGCCGTCCGCGCGACTTGGTGCCGTAGCCGCGTGCTACGCTTGCTTGATCGACTGACACGAATATGCATGGCGAACATATCGGCGAGCTGAAGAAGTGGGCGGCGGAAATCGCCAAGAGCGGCACCGCGGGTGACGACGTGAGCTGGCGTCACGCGGCCGAACTGATCGGCAAGCATTTCTCGGTACACACGCACGAAGTGGCGGTTCTTGGATTTACGCCAGACGAGCGCTTCTTGCGCTTCTTGACACCTGATAACTTGCGGCCCGTAGGCCGCATTCCGCTATCGAGCACCAGCTCGCTGGCCGTGCGGACGGCGCGAGATCAGCGGGCGGAGATCGTTAATCATTTTTCTGTTGTGCCGCACGCATCGGTTTTTGAAGGCGTGCCGATCAGTGACTCGCAACGGAGCGAGGCGATTCAGAAGATCATGAGTTCGCCCGTGATGGTCGGCAAAAAAGTGGTCGGCGTGGCGCAGGTTTCACGAAAAGGTGCCTCGTCGGCTGAAGCGGGACCGGATTTCACACCGGCTCAATTGCGGGATTTAAAAGCGATTGCGGATATTCTGGCGCCGTGCATTGTTCTCAGCTCAACGCCAACCCCCGTTTGAAATCGACATAGCCTTTCCCTTCAGTTTTCGCGCTCTGCCGCGACCGGCACGATCAGACCCGGGCAAGTAAGCTGCAGCATTTCAGTCAGCTTCGGCGGAACATCCGACAGCAGAACATCGGT
>DATEME010000174.1:0-9462 GCA_035275865.1 Candidatus Acidiferrales bacterium
GGGCAAGAGTGTCGCGCTGCGCGCCATGATGCGGCTGCTCCCAGCTCACATTACGGACATCTCGGGAACGATTACCATCGCCGGCAAGGACGTGATGCGGCTGGATCGGCGCGCGCTCGGCGACCTGCGTGGCGCAGAGGTGGCAATGGTCTTCCAGGAGCCGATGACCGCGTTCGACCCGGTCTTCACGATCGGCACTCAGATCATCGAGACCGTAGTGCGCCACGAGGGGCTCCCGCAGCGCCAGGCGAGGCATCGCGCCCTCGAACTGCTGGAGATGGCGCAGATTCCTTCGCCCGCGCGCCGCCTCGACAATTATCCGCATGAGCTGTCGGGGGGCATGCGCCAGCGCGCCATGATCGCGCTGGCCCTGTCCTGCCGACCGCGCTTGCTGCTTGCCGACGAGCCAACGACGGCGCTCGACGCCACCGTGCAGCTCCAGATTCTCCAACTGTTGCGCCGACTTCAGCGCGAGATGCAGATGGCGGTGCTTTTCGTCACCCATGATGTCGGCGTCGCGGTCGAAATCTCCGATCGCATCGCTGTCATGTATGCGGGCCGCTTCGTCGAGACAGGACCGGTGCGCGCGATCATCCGCGAGCCCCAACACCCCTATACTAGGGGCCTGCTTGCCTCGACCGTGCACGGGGCCATGCGTGGCCGGCGCCTTGAGGCGATACCGGGTGCGCCGCCCAATCTCGCCGCCCTGCCTCCCGGCTGCGCTTTCGCAGCGCGATGTCGGTACGTCCAACCTGCTTGCACGACCGCCGTGCCGCCGGAAGTGTGGCTCGGCCATGAACACATGGTGCGCTGCATCAAGGTGACAACACGATCAAACTCAGGGCCTGTACGGACCGGATAACGGAGCAACGTCTGTTGCGATGTCTCGGCACCGAGGGGGACAGCGTTCGAGATGTCGACACCGCCACGCCACCGCCAAAGCCGGCCATCGCTTGCACCAGCTGAGAGGTTGAGTCCGAGCTGCCCATGGCGCCGGTCGGGGGATCGGCCGCGAAGCCGCCGATCACCGTATTCACCGAATTACAATTAGGTGCACGTATTCTATCGCTCCCTCCAGGACTGCGCGTTGCGGCCCGGGTGACCGAAATCGCGCGGCGCGAGGCCAGCGTGGAACCAAGTCATGAAACTGTAGATGTCGTGGACAGGAATCCCGAGCTCATCGCGCAACGTGCGCGCATAGGGCACCATGTTCGTACACTCAAGCAAGATGGCTCCGATGCCAGCGTGCTCCTGCACGAGCTTGCGGCCCGCATCGACGATGTCAGCCTCTGCGGCGGCAACGTCCATGGTGAGCTCGTTGTCGATCATCACGCGCGTGAACTCGCGCCCGCCATCGGTTCCCACCACGGGCACGGACGGGTCGACGCCGATCGCGGTCAGATGCTCGGGAGTCAGTGTGGCGGCATTGACGGTGAGGACGCCGACCCGCTTGCCCCTAGGCAGTGTGATTTGAATCATCGGCACTTGCATCAGGCTCGAGGTGGCGACGGGCACGGAGACCGCAGCGGCGAGCTCCTTCTGGTAAAGTGAGAGGAATCCGCAATTGGTGGTGATGCCGTCGGCACCGAGGGCGACGAGTTCCCTCGCTGCAGCGATGAATTCGGGAAGCAGGCCGGCGGCCTTCTCACGCACCACGCGCTGCGGTGAGGCGCCGGTCACGACCCTGTAGAGAACGGGGAACGGCCATGTCTCTGCATTGCCCATGTCGCCGGGAATGCGTGGAAAGCGCGCCTCCAGCATCAGAATGCCGAGCCGCGCCCCATAGATCGCCTTGCCCCCGTGGGCCAACCTGCTGTTCGTGTCATTGTTCATGATCCCACCGCGGCAAACGTCCTCGTGAAGCTGTGGAAGCGGGCAAGGAAAGCCTGCGTCCTCGAATTCTGCGGCCGTACCATCACCTCCGAGGGGGGCCCCATCTCGACGATGGCTCCGTCGCTCATGAAGGCGACTGACGTTGCGACCTCGTGGGCGAACACCATCTCATGCGTCACCAGCACCATGGTCATGCCTTCCTCGGCCAATTCGCGAATTACTTCGAGGACCTCGCCGACGAGCTCCGGATCGAGCGCGGAGGTCACCTCGTCGAACAGGATCACTTCCGGGCTCATGGCGAGCGCGCGGGCAATGGCAACGCGCTGCTGCTGACCGCCCGAGAGGTGCGAGGGATATGCGTTCGCCTTGTCCGCCAAGCCGACCTTGGCGAGGAAGGCCATCGCCATATCCTTCGCTTCGTTTGGCTGCATCTTCTTCACGAAGCGAGGTCCTGCGCTCACGTTCTCGACCGCCGTCATATGCGGGAACAGATTGAACAGCTGGAAGACCATGCCTGTTCGCGCCCGGAACCCAGCGAGTTGCTTGTCGTCCGGCAATTTCGCGCCGGCGCAGTCGATCGTCTGATCACCTACCCGCACGCGGCCGCGGTCCGGCTGCTCGAGCAGATTGATGCAACGCAGGAGCGTCGACTTGCCCGCGCCCGACGGCCCGATGAGCGCAACCGCCGAGCCCCCCGGTACGTCGAGTGATATGCCCTTCAGCACCTGCAGCGCGCCGAACGCCTTCCAAAGATCGTTGACCTCGATCATGGGCTCGGCTGTCGCCATGCTCATCCCCTCTCAATTGGACTTCTGCAAGCGGCGCTCGACGACTTGCGCGCCGAGCGTCAGGGGAAAGAGAATGGCGAAGTAGATGAACGCCACCGTCGTGTAGGTCTCGAGCGGCCGGTAGGTGGCCGAGGTGATGAGCTGACCCTGATACAACAGCTCCGACACGGCGATCGTCGAAACCAGCGACGTATTTTTCAGCTGAATGATCGATTGGTTGATGAACGGCGGGATCATGCGCTTGACGGCCTGCGGCAGGATCACGCGCCGCAGGACCTGGACATGCCGCATGCCGATCGCCCGCGCCGCGTCCCATTGGCCGCGCTCCATCGAGATGACGCCGCCGCGGAATATCTCCGCATAGAACGCCCCGGTATAGAGCGACAGGACCAGCATGCCGGCCACGACCGCCGGCATGTCGAGGCCGACGAGCACCGGGAAGGCGTAGTAGAACCAGATGATCTGAACCAGCAGCGGTGTGCAGCGGAACGCTTCGATGTAGGCGATGAGCGGGAGGTTGACGAACCAGCTCTTGGACAGGCGCAGCACGCCGACCAGTAGCCCGAGGATGAGGCCGAAGATGATGCTGCCGACGGTGTAGAGCACGGTGAAACCGATGCCCTTGAGCAACAGCCAGCGGTACATCCACAGAAAGGAGAAATCCCAATTGTAGGTAACACCTGTCACGATACCGCTCCTGGAAGGACAGCGCCCGCCGCCATCGCCCCCGACTCCTGAACCTCGAATCGCTCCTGCCTACACTAGTGAACTGCTAGCAGTTCGGGCCGACGGATCGGGCGCGATCCATCGGAATCGAACGACTAGAATCCGACCTCGCTCGGGATGTCCTCCGGCATGACGCCGTTGAGTGCGAGGCCGTCGATCATCCACTTGCGGATCTGCGCCGCACCCCGATTGTAGTCCGCCCAGTTGTCGAGGAAGTCGCGCCAGCGCTTGTCGACCTCATAGCGCACGCCCATACAGTTCGGCAGCTGTACGAACGGGTCGCGCAACACGATGTATTTGCCGAGAGCCGGGTTCTTCTTGACGGCGGTCAGGCCGAGGATCACGGCGAGGATCACGCAGTCCGCGCGGCCGGTCTGCACTGCGAGCACGCATTCATCGCGCGTCTTCAGTCCAATGATCTCCCCTTTCGAGGCAAAGTTACGGGCGGCGAGTTCATGGACCGACCCGATGTCGACGGCGATCCTGATGTCGGGCTTGTTGAGGTCGCCCCAGGTCTTTGGCTCGAACCCCTTTTTCGCGACCGTTCCGAACCCGTGCATGAACACGGGCCGCGAGAACCCGATCACCAGCGCGCGCTGCGGCGTGGGATTGAGGGCGAAGGCGAGGTCGATCTTGCCGCTTTGCAGATCGAGCACCGAGTTGCCGTAGGTTGACTCCAGATACTCGACTTTGGCATCGAAGCTCGTCACAATATTCTTTGCCATCTCGACGGCCATGCCGGTCCATTCGCTCGTGGCGATGTTCTTGTTGAAATAGGGTGACTCGCCCGGCAAGGCCGCGACGCGCAGCACTTTGCTCTGCTTCACCCTGTCGAAGGTGGATTCAGTCGAGGCCTGAGCGTTTGCACGCTCTGCAACCGCGAGACTGGATGTCGCCACTAAGGTGCCGATCGCCGCGGTTCCGACCGCTCGTCTGCTGATGTCCATGGGATACCACTCCTTCTTGCTCACTATAAAGAAAACCGTCCAGAACCCCTGTAGAATCAATCATCTACTTTCACCTTCCAGTCGGCCCAACGGCCGGTGGGCAACTCACTCGAAATGGGCAGTGCTGATGCGTCGTATATTGTCTTCGTCGACTTCGACACCGAGGCCGGCACCGGTCGGAACCCGGGTCGAGCCGTTGTCGATCACGATCGGCGTCTTCAGGACTTCTACCTCCATGACAAAGGTGGAGGTGTAGAATTCCGCGCCAAGCGAAATGTTCGGGGTCGCCGCCACCATGTGCAGGCCGGCGGCGATGGCGAGCCCGCCTTCGAACATGGTTCCACCGTAGGCAGTGATGCCGGCCGCTTCCGCGATCGCCGCAATCTCGCGCGCCCGCGCGATCCCGCCGGATTTCATGATCTTGATGCTGACCAGATCCGCGATTTCGCCGCGCACCATGTCGAGGGCCTCGGTCGGCGTGAACACACTCTCGTCCGCCATGATGGGCGTGTCGATCGCCTTGGTGATTGCGGCCATGGCAGCACGCTGCTCGCGCTTGACCGGTTGCTCGATGAAGGTCGGGCGAAAGGCTTCGACGTCCTTGAGGTGGCGGATCGCATTCCACGGATCGAGTCCCTGATTGTAGTCGACCCTCAGATCGACGGTCGCAGGGAGGTTTGCCCTGAGCCATTCGAGACGTCGCAGGTCTTCCTTGTGGGTGGAAAAGCCCGTCTTCACCTTGAAGATGTTGACGCCGTCGGCGACCAGCGCCTTCGCAAGGTTGCAATCTTCCTCGAAATCCGGATTGGCGATCGACACGCTGAGCGGCACTTCGCTGCGGTAATAGCCGCCGAGCAGCTGGGCCACCGGCAGGCCGAGATGCTTGCCGACGATATCAAGAAGCGCCATTTCGACGGCGGCCTTGCCTTCAGTGTGGCCCACGATGGTTTTCTCGATCTGACGCATGAGCGTCGACACTTTCAGCGGATCGGCCCCCACGACGAGCGGGCGCATGTATAGATGAATCGCGCTGGCGTTGGCTTCCGCGGTGCCGGTGAACACCGACCAGGGTGAAGCTTCGCCCCATCCGACAATACCTGCGTTGGTGCTGATCTTCACGATGGCGCCCGGCATCGACCCCTCGATGTCGCCAACGCCATGCCGGCGTTTCATCTTGAGCGGCCAGCGAACCAGATCAACCGAAATACCGGTGATGCGCAGCTCGCTCATGGCCTGTCTTCGTCGGTCCGTGATGACCGCAGAGCGTGTCCAAGGACAAGACTTTATCTTGGACGGAGCGATCCATACAATCCGCTTGCAAGTCAGCAGCAGCTCCGAGGCGGTGTATGGCAAGCGAGGGTCGCAAACGAACCGTCGCCGTGATCGGCGCCGGCGTGGTGGGGGTGACTTCGGCGAGCTTCCTCCTGCGCAAGGGTCATGGCGTCATCCTGCTGGACCCCGGCAACCCCGGCGAGGGCGCCTCATTCGGCAATGCCGGGTGCTTCAATGGATCGTCCGTGGTGCCGATGTCGATGCCCGACACGATTCGCAAGGTGCCCGGCTGGCTGATCGATCCATTGGGCCCGCTGGTCGTGCGCTGGCACTATCTGCCGGTTTTGGCTCCTTGGCTCCTTCGCTTCATCAGGGCCGGGACCAAGGAGAAAGTGGAGCGGCAAGCTCGTGCGCTGCGGACGCTGGTCGACCAAGGGATCGAGACCATGGCGCCGATCGCGCGCGATGCGGGCGCGCAGGACCTGATCCAGCGCGTGGGTCACCTGATCGTCTACCGCTCGCAGGCCAGCTGGGAAAGCGAGAGCATGGCTTGGCGACTGCGGCGCGATAACGGCATCGCCTGGGATGAATTCTCGCAAGGCGAGCTGCAGCAGCTCGATCCGAATCTGTCCCGCGATTACGTCAAGGGCGTGCTTGTACGCGAGAACGGCCACACGACGAACCCGCACCGGCTGATCGAACGATTGGCGCAGGCCTTCCTGCGGGACGGCGGCCGCATCGAGCGTCGGTGTGCGGTCGGCTTCGAGGTGGCGGATGGTCGGCTGACGGCGATCCGCTGCGCCGGTGGCCCATTGCCGGTCGACGCGGCCGTCGTCGCCGCCGGAATCTGGTCGAAGCCGCTCGCGGCCGAGCTTGGTGACCACATTCCCCTCGAAACGGAGCGCGGCTATCACCTGATGATCCGCGATCCTGCGGTTGTTCCGCGCATTCCGACTGCGGACGCAGAGCGTAAGTTCGTTGCCACCTCGATGGAGCTGGGGCTGAGGCTCGCAGGCACCGTGGAGCTAGCCGGGCTCGACGCGCCGCCCAATTGGAAGCGTGCCCGCATCCTGCTCACTCATGCGCGCCGCATGTTCCCCGCGCTGCGCGATGAAGTTCCCGACCAGAACATCACGACGTGGATGGGCCATCGACCGAGTATGCCGGATTCGCTGCCGGTGATCGGCCCCTCCCGCCGCACTCCTGACGTCGTATATGCGTTCGGCCACGGACATATCGGCATGACATGCGCCGCCAAGACCGGAAAGACTGTGGCAGAGTTGATCAGCGGGGAGCCGCCGCATGTCGACGTCGGGCCCTTCAGCCCGCGGCGCTTCGACGAAGCTCTACGGCCGCGAAGATAAGCGATGGTTTGGCGCACTCGGCCGCAACGGATCATCCAGCGCGGGACGAAGAAGGATCGAGAAAATGCGTTCCGCAATTCATTCGTGAGCAGTCGTAACCCGGACGAGGCGGAACTCACACTTCGTGCCAGCGACTGTGTCGGCGCGCAGCAGGAATGATTCGGGGATCGTCAAGCCAAGCGCCTTGGCGGTCTTGAGGTTGACGACGAGCCTGAACGTCGTCGGTTGCTCGACCGCGATATCGGCGGGTTTGGTTCCGCGCAGGATCTTGTCGAGCAACTCGGCGGCGCGCTGGAACAGAGCCGGAACGTTTAGTCCGTAGGACATGAGAGCCCCGGCTTGGACAAAATCTCGGAAATTGAAGATTGTCGGCAGCCGCGCGCATGGCGTATTCCGCGGGCGCAGATTAGATGATCTGATTGCGTAGCGCGGATTCTCCGCACCAAAGCCGTTCTATATTCTCGATAAGTATATCGAGCACATTCTCTTCATATCGCCGCGTTTCGCCGGCGGTGTGCGGCGTGATGAGAACATTGGCGAAATCCCACAAGGGGGAGGAACGCTGGAGCGGCTCCTCCACGGTCACGTCGATGCCGGCTCCGGCAATCATTTTGTCTTGCAGCGCTTTGATCAAAGCGGGCTCGTCGACGCAGCGTCCGCGCGCTGCGCTGATCAAATAGGCGGACGTCTTCATCCGCGAGAACGCATCGGCATCGATCACCTTTTCAGTTTCCTTCGTGAGCGGGCAGGTCAATGCGACGAAGTCTGCTTGCGGCAGGATGGCCCTTAAGTCAGCTAAGCGGTGAACGGAATCGGCTGCTTCGCCACCCTTCGATGGATCGCGCTTGATCCCGATCACGCGCATGCCGAAGGCTTTCGCCAGCTGCGCCAGGCGGCTGCCGATACCGCCCAGCCCAATGATCAAAAGGGTCTTACCGCCGAGCTCGTCCTCGCGCTGAGTCAGATCGGAAATCATGCCGCGCCAAACGTGCTTGGCCTGGTTGTCTCGCGCTTCTGGCAGACGCCGCGTAATAGCGAGTATAAGGGCCATGGCATGTTCGGAGACGGCGCGCACATTTACCCCCTGCGCACTCGCAAGGCGTATCCCGCGCCGCTTCAGTTTTTCCCGGTCGAACTGGTCAGTACCCGCGCCAATCGACTGGATGAAGCGCAACCGGTGCGCTTTTTCGAGTAGCTCGTTGCGCCACAAGCCGGACACAACGACGACATCCGCTTCGCCGATGCGGCGCTCGAATTCATCTGCCGCACGTACATTAAAGCTGTTGACCCCGATCTGCCGCAGTAGGAACCGCTCCCGCATTTGGTAAGCAACGTGAGCAAAGCAAATCGTCAGGCGATCTTTGGATGGAAACATTTTTCAGGGTGGACCGCCGTAATCCAGCGGCCAATGTTCGGGGGGCAGGGCATTGTTTTCAGTGACGCAGTTCATACTGATCGATTTAAAGGGTTTTCGATGGAAGCCAATCTGCGGGGATCGCGTTGAGAACTCCGATTCGCTTAACCGCTCGCCTTGCTGCGCGCGCGCCGCGAGCGGCCAGCCGGCCGACCGCGCCGCCGAGCAGCGTGATGAACTCGCGACGCTTCATGGGCGGCGGTCCTCACGTTGGGGGCCGCACAATACCACGCCGTTGCTTAAAAAAGCTGCGGTGCATCGCAGCAAGTTTGAATATCTGGCAGAGATGGGTCATTTGCGTCGGAGACGCGCCCAACGCTCACGCAGCGGCGAAAGGGTAGCCTTCCACGATAATCAATACCGAGTCTTCCCCGGACTGGTGGCCCATTCCGTGAATGCCACCCGCGCATTATCCGTCATCAGCCGGATGTGTGGAATCCTTCTCAGCCCCGGCTCCAGTCCAACCTCACCGTAAATGAACTCGTCGTCGAAGCCGACGTGTGCCGCCTCGGTCCGCGTGTTGGCGTAGTAGACGCGCCGCAGCCGCGCCCAATAGATTGCGCCGAGGCACATCGGGCAGGGCTCGCAGCTCGTGTAGATGTCGCAGTCCGGCAGGTTGAACGCGCCCACCAGCGTGCAGGCACGGCGAATGGCCACAATCTCGGCATGCGCGGTCGGGTCGTTGTTGGACGTGACCTCGTTCCAGCCTTCCGCGATGATTGTGTCGTTGCGGACGATGACTGCGCCGAATGGTCCGCCGCTGTTCGCGCGCATTTTCTCAAGCGCAAGCGCGACCGCGCGCTGCATAAATGCCTGTTCGCTCATCAGCCAATCACCTCATCAAACGGGGGCATGGTGTACGCGTCGCTTAACTGGCGATGGTCGTCGCATCATCGGTGATTTCCATCCGCCGAGATTAGTCCTGCTGGGGTGCCCCCCGAGCTGACTGGTCAGCCTTGGCGTCCACGCAGATGTCAAAGGTCGAGTGCATCTGAGCCGGACCCGTATTGTTTTCCTGCTCATGGTCGCCTCCTCAATGCGTGCCCTTACGAGGGGACCGCAGGTCGAGTTTCTGGGAGCCACCGATGCCCACGCTCACCGACGGGAAAGTACCCCCC
>DATEME010000175.1:0-3310 GCA_035275865.1 Candidatus Acidiferrales bacterium
GGAGAGGCCGATGTGCCGGATCTTGCCCTCGCTTTGCAGTTCGGCGAGCGCGCCCACAGACTCGTCAAGCGGCACCTGCGGATCGGGCGCATGCAGCTGATAGATATCGATACGCTCCAGCTTCAACCGTCTCAGGCTTGCCTCGCAGGCGGCGCGCAAATGCTCCGGTCGGCCGTTGTTTTCCCAGGCCTCACGCCGAGGTCGCCGGAGCCCGCCTTTGGTCGCGATGATCAAGCCTTTAGGATAAGGGTAGAGCGTTTCGGCAATGAAGCGCTCGTTGACCTCCGGACCGTAGGCGTCGGCGGTATCGACGAGGGTGATGCCGAGCTCGACAGCACGCATCAGCACGCGCTTAGCACCCGGACGATCGAGCGGTTCACCCCATACACCAGGGCCGCACAGGCGCATGGCGCCGAACCCGAGGCGATTCACGGTCGTGTCGCCACCGAGGGTGAGGCTGCCACCAGGACAATTCGTCCGCAGCCGGTTCGGATTCTGAGTGGCCATTTTGCGTTCCTGTTTAGAGCGGACTCCGCTCATATTGAAGCGTAACACCTACCCCCCGTCAGAAAATTCCCGACATCTCGCCGATTTTCAAGGCACACTCGACCTCACCCGAGATTTCGGGCCCCGAAAGACGAAATTGCGCCTGGTCTCCGCCCCGATCGACAATCGGCGTGACGCAGGAACGGATGGCGACGCCGTCGAGATGCACCGTGCAGGCGCCGCAGAGCGCCTGGCCGCAACCGAACTTGGTCCCGGTCATGCCGAGCACGTCGCGCAGCACCCACAGCAGCGGGGTGTCGCCGTCGACATCGACCTCATGGGGTGTGCCGTTGATCTTCAACATGAAAGCCATGGCTGCCTCTCGGTGGCTGCGGCTGATAGGAAGCAGCCGGCCGACCTGGACAGCGCTGGCCGGCTGCGTGCACCAATGGGCGCGTGTCGCTCACGGACGAACGCGGATGATCGTCTTCCCCTTGCGTCGCTCGGTCGAGTTGAAGGCGGCGACAGCTTCGTCGAGGGTCGAGACGTTGCCGATGTTCGTCCGCAGTCGTCCGTCACGCGCCCGCCGGACAATCTCACTCAGTTGGGCGCGATCGGGTACGACGACGAAATCAACCGTCCGGCCGTCAGCGGGCCGTGCCTCGGTCGGGCCGGCGATGGTCACCAGCGTTCCTCCGGATCGAATCACGCGCGCGGACCGCTTCGCGATGTCGCCGCCGAGGACATCGAACACCAGATCGACTCCGCCGACATCTTCCAGAGTGTCGTTTTCGAGGTCCACAAACTCCTGCGCGCCGAAGTCGAGCGCCGTCTGACGGCCGGCAGCGCGCCCGGTACCGATGACGTACGCCCCGGCCTCACGTGCGAGCTGGGTTGCCATCGAACCGACTACGCCGGCCGCACCGTGCACAAGGACGCTCTGCCCCGCTTGAAGGCGGCCGTGCTCGAACAGCCCCTGCCACGCGGTCAGGCCCGGCATCACGAGGGCCGCGCCCACCGTGAAGTCAACGTCCCCCGGCAGCGGCGCGAGGTTGCGTGCCTCGACGGCTACATACTCCGCCAGCGTCCCGTCGCGAGTCCAGTCCGTGAGGCCGAACACCCGCTGTCCCACCGACAGCCCCGTCGTTCCATAGCTGAGGGCGGTGACCACTCCGGCCAGCTCGTGGCCGGGGATCGAAGGTGTCCGGTCACGGCCGAGGCGATCGATCCAGGTCGAAGGCCACGCCAGCTCATCCCCAGTGAATCCCGACGCATGAACCTGGACAATGACATCGCCGTAATTCGCGCCCGAGAGGCTGGCGAGCGCCGCCCCCTGCGGCTCGGGCCGCTCTACCAGCTTCATCCCCGCCGTTCCCGCAGCCTGGTCCGTCACCACGATCGCCTTCATGGGAACTGTCTCCTCGGTCATTTGTCTCTTTGGTGGAAATGTTGCAGGGATGGAAAGCCCGTTCGACATCTAATCTAAGATCGCTCATTGGCGAATAGCCGTCGTGATGCCCGAAAGCGAGTGTCCACATCCACGGCGTTCCTCCGGGCGCTGCGCGTACTTTGAAGATGCGGCCGACAACGACGCCACCATCGGTCAGCACGTCGTAATCATCTTCATTCCACTCACCCGATAGACGGCTCGTTGATGCGCGCTTGAGGATCAGCGAGTGGACCATTGTGTTTTTGGCGTTCGCCAGCGCCCGCCATCCCACATGGGTGCTCTGCATTTTCCGCTCGCGAAAGATTGATTCATAATCGGTGGTGGCCGATGCGCAACCTTAATTCAAGAATCCATTCGATCCATTTCGATTCTTGCCTATGCCACCGACTTGCTGCGCGCGCTGTTTACGGCGCCTTAACACATTACCGAGCCTTAATGAACTTGATGTTGCAGTGCAGAGAACCATCATTTAAGAAGAAAAAATCCCACAATCAGAGAGCAATCATGAAAAAGCCGAGGGTGCTTGGAATTACCGTTGGAGTCGCGTTATTGGCTACAATTACGTTTTCACTTCATTGGACGCAAGAAAATGTGGCCCTTTCTCTTGATCATGCTCATGCCCGAGCAAGCCGACCGCTCACGACAGGCAGTGTTGTACGAAGTGCCCACCGAAAGGCAGATGGCGGCGTGCGTCATGGTGAAATAGGAGGAGGCGCTGCCGGAGGGTACTATTATAACCGACCACTCTACTATTAGTATTAGGGCGGGCCACTTTCGGGCGCAGTCGAAGAAGCCCGTCGCGTCGTCAAATTTCAATCAGAAACGACGGACTGACCCCATTTGCACGTGCCGATGAGGTGATCGAATGAAGCGGCGCGAGTTCATCACGCTGCTCAGCGGCGCGGCGGCCGCCTGGCCGCTCGCGGCGCGCACGCAGCAGCCGGCGATGCCGGGGATTGGGTTCCTCGAGATGTCCCCATTTCGCAACAGTTAATGTATAGGGGCAGGAAGCACGAACCGCTCCCCTTCTTTTTTTTTCAGCCACGGGGACAGCGAGGTGAGGGGTGAACGAGATGAATCCCGGTTGGAGCCCAGCCCACGAACGCGCGGCTACGCTACCCTTCGACGGACAAGGGGTCTCTGCCTGGGACGCCCGGCAAACTGCCAAGGAGCGAAGGCCGTCCGACAACAGCATGGCTGCCTTCCCGCTTCTACGTTTTCTTTATTGGATTTATGAGCGCCGTCTCCTCAATCAGCTCAAACAGCGGCCGATGCCGCGCCACGTTGGCATTATCTTGGATAGAAATCGCCGCCATGCTCGCAAGCGAGGCTTGAGCGACCCATATGAAATCTATCAACGTGGTGCCGAGAAGC
>DATEME010000176.1:0-10099 GCA_035275865.1 Candidatus Acidiferrales bacterium
CTGTACCAACGCCGTAACTTCTCAAAATCGTTTCCGCCGATTTTCGCGTCCACATTTCTGACTTCGATCGAATAGGGCAGCATGCAGACTTCGTCCTGAGCCGCCAGATAAACGGGAGCAGTACCGATTGGCCTCGGAAAAGGGAATTTCTCGCGTTCCGTGAACCGTCTGGCCAAAACGAAGCGCCCGTTGCGATAAAGGCGGGGACGGGAAATCGCGGCGTCGTAAGCGACGTCAGGAGACCAGGTCGAAACCGGGTCGCGGCTCTCCGTGCTTTCGTACAGACGAATCTGCACCGATTCGACTGAATCGAGCATTTCGGCGCCGCGCTTTGCAAGCAGGTTCGTTAAACCCGGAGCGGCGCCCGCGCAAATGAGGGCAGCGCGATTTTTGGCGGCGAATTTTTTCGCGAAGCGAAACTGCTCAGGCCTGAAGGGATTTCGTGTAAGGTGTGCGTTCAAGTCAACGTAATGGGCACGGAGGCGAAGCGCGGCGCGCATCACGATTTCGTTGAAGACTGCCGGCGACGCATTCACCACGAGGTGTGCTCCGCGCCCGGCCCGCACAATCGACCACATGTTCCGGGCATTTGCGAGCACTAGCGGTATTTCGCTTTTCTTGCCGAGGAACCTTTTTGCCCTCTCAAGATCGCGGTCGCCGCACCAGACGGTATGCCCTTGCCGGACCAGCAGATGCGCGAGAAGCGAGCCGGCTCCGCCTGCCCCGAGCACGAAGATTCGCATGGATAACTGACTGTACCATAAACACTTTAGCCCCCAAGATCATCAGGTCTTTTTCACAGCCCTTTTGTTGACAACCGATAAACGCCGCAGGTATTATCCTTGCGATACGGCGTCGAGCGCGGGCGCCCTATTTCCCCTCTTGGTCCATCCCCCACGTTGGAGGGAATCAACCGAGGCATTCGTCTCGCCACGCGGGGCATGAATCTGCAGGGAGGCCGCACACATGTCAACCGAAAACTCGCAAGAACCGCAATTTACATTCGAACAATCCACTAATCCGGCAGCACCACAGGAGGCGGTATCTCCGGCTGGATCAGCTGCGGCTGATTTCCAGACGGCAGGCGTAGCAACGGCTCTGGCACGCGAGCCGGAGTCTGCTGAGGGGTCTGCTCAGGCGTCGGCTGTTGCTGTCGAGGAGGCGCCGGAAGCCGTTGCGTCCAGTGCGTCTGATGGCACGCCTGCGTCACCCGTAACGGAAACCGGTTCCTCGGAATCGGCCGAAGCAACGGAATCGACCGAGACGATGGACCAGCTTCTCGACCAGTTTGCGACGCCTGAGCCTGTGGCGGCGCAGGGGGACGTTTTCGAGGGTCACGTCCTTGCGGTCACGGAAGCGGGTGTGGTGGTTGACGTTGGCGGCAAGTTCGAAGGCCTGGTTCCCGCGCAGGAGTTTCTCGATTCGGGCAGCCCCATCGAATTTGGTCCCGGCCAAACCATTGAAGTCGAGCGGCTGCATGAGCAGAAAGACGGTTACGTTCTCCTTTCGCACCTGCGCGCGCATCGGCGTCGCGTGTGGGAACGCATTGAAAAGGCCTATCGCGATCACACAACGATCAGCGGCAAGATCGTCGAGCGCATTAAGGGCGGTTTGGTCGTAAATATCGGCGTCCGCGCGTTTCTGCCTGCTTCACAGATTGAACTTCGCCCCGTGTACGATCTGGATGCCTGGAAGGACCGCGAGATCGATGTCCGCGTGCTGAAGCTGAACCGCAAGCGAGGCAACGTCGTCGTTAGCCGGCGCGCGATTCTCGAGGAAGATGCAAAGGCCAAGCGCGATGCGCTGGCCGAGTCGCTTACCGAAGGTGCTATCGTCACTGGCCGCGTGAAGAATGTGACTGATTATGGCGTCTTCGTCGATCTGGGCGGCATGGACGGCCTGCTTCATGTGAGCGATCTGGTTTGGGGCCGCGTGCCGAATCCCTCGTCGCTGGTAAAACCTGGGGACGAGATTCAGGTCCAGGTCCTCAAGTTCGACAAAGAGAAGCAGAGAATTTCGCTTGGGCGGAAGCAGCTTCTGCCCGATCCATGGGCGACAGTCGCGGAGCGTTTCCCGGTCGGTTCGCGTATTCAGGGAGCGATCGTCGGCGTGACGGATTACGGTGCTTTCGTTCAGATCGAACCCGGCGTCGAGGGACTTGTTCACATCAGCGAAATGAGCTGGTCGAAGCGCACGAAGCATCCGTCCAAAATCGTGAAGGTCGGCGAGTTGGTTGACGTGGTTGTGCTCGAACTGAAGATGGATCAGCGGCGCATTTCATTGGGGTTAAAGCAAACCCTTCCCGATCCGTGGGAAGCCGCCGCGCAGAAATATCCCGTTGGTACAGTGGTGACCGGCCGCATCCGGAACCTCGCCGATTTCGGGGCGTTCGTTGAAGTCGAAGACGGTATGGAGGGCTTGATCCATATCAGCGACATGAGCTGGACCGAACGCATCAAGCACCCGAGCGAAAAATTCAAAAAGGGCGAGACCGTCGAAGCGCGAGTGCTGAAAGTCGACTCCGAAAACAGGCGCCTCTCGCTCGGCGTCAAGCAAGTCCACGACATTTGGGCGAACTGGTTCGCCGAGAATAAGATCGGCGCGATCGTTAAGGGCAAGGTGGTTCGCACTACGGACTTCGGCGCCTTTGTCGAGCTGGCTGAAGGAATCGAGGGGCTGTGCCACGTTTCGGAAATCGAAGAGCGCCGTTCGAAGGGTGAGCGGGACCGGGAGAAGCTCTCGCGCGCGGATCGGGTGACCGCCGTGCTCACGCAGGGTCAGGCTTATGACTTCAAGGTGCTTCGCCTTGAGCCCGAACAGCGCAAGATCAGCCTGAGTTACCGCGCCGCCCAAAAGCAGGCGGAGAAACAGGAAATCGAGTCGTTCCGTTCGTCGAAGTCTTCGCCGAACGCCACCATTGGTGACGCAATCCTGGCCAAGCGCCAGGCGTCGAGCTAGAACAAGGCAGCCCGGCGGGTTTCTGGTAGGGCCCTATCTATCAGGAAAATCTTTACGTTGCAGCCATTTGATGGTATCCAAAGATTGTGCGCTACCCCGCCTGGCGCACACACATGCATTCACAGGAGGCTCGCATCTCATGGCAGAAGCCGCGGCTGGACCAGACAACCACACGATGACAAAGGCGGACCTCGTTGAAGAGGTCACACGGATTACCGAATTGCCGCGCAAGGAATCTGAGGCGGTCGTCGAGACGATTTTCGATAGCATCATCGGGGCGTTACAGACGGACGACAAAATCGAAATTCGCGGCTTCGGCAGCTTCCGCACGCGCCAGCGCCGCGGACGCACGGGCCGCAACCCCAAGACGGGCGCAAAGGTAGAGGTCCCTCCCAAGAAAATACCCTTCTTTAAGCCGAGCAAGGAACTGAAGGACTACGTCAACAATCCCAAGTCCGCCGCAGCCGGGGCGGCTGGCACCGGAACCACGCAAGGCTGACCGGATGGACTACATTTGGTCGCCTTGGCGCTACCGGTATGTCGCGGACGCGTCCAAGGACGATCGATGCGTTTTCTGCCGCGCACTTGAAGCGAACGATGACAGGCAGACGCTGATCGTTCACCGCGCCGAGAAGAACTTCGTCATCCTGAATCGTTACCCCTACACCAGCGGCCACGTGATGATCGTGCCTTACGCTCATTCGGCGGATCTGGTTGCGACGCCACCCGAAGTCTTAGCTGAAATGATGGTTCTTGCACAGCGCGTCCAAAAAGCCCTCGCCGACACGTATTGCCCCGAAGGCTACAATCTTGGCATGAACCTCGGTCGCGCCGCCGGCGCCGGTATAACGGGCCATCTGCACTTGCATGTTCTGCCGCGTTGGTCGGGCGACTCCAGTTTTATGACGGTGATCGGCGAAACCCGCACCGAACCGGAAGAACTCAGCACCACGTACGAACGCCTCCGCAAAGCCCTCTCCTAAAAGCCTTGCTGCAGCATTTGCAAAGCTCGACGGCCGCACGAGTCTCGCGATTTTTGCACCGTTTTGCTATGATTGGCATCTGTCTAGATAGCTGACAAGACAGCCTGTGAGGCAGCATGCTGGACACCTCTCGACCAACAAAGCGCGCAACGCCTCCTCCCTCTTTGGCGAACGATACGGGCGATGACCGCCGCCGCCGGATACTGGCCTGGGTCCAGCGACACCGCGCGCCCGTACGCGGCAGCGAACTGGCGCGTCACTTTGACGTCAGCCGACAGTGCATCGTCCAAGACATCGCCATTCTTCGCGCTGCAGGCTGCGAAATTCTAGCCACGCCGCGCGGCTATCGCATGCCGGAAACATCTAAACTCGAGCATCGCGAAATTCTCGCCTGTGATCATCCTCCTGAGCGCACTGAGGAAGAACTGAACATTCTCGTCGATCACGGCGTGAAAGTGCTCGATGTGATCGTCGAACACCCACTCTACGGCGAGCTTCGCGGCTCATTGATGATCGAATCGCGGGCGGACGTTCAGGATTTTCTGCAGCAAGTGCGCGCGAAAAAGGCTTCGCTGCTTTCATCGCTCACCGGTGGAGTGCACCTGCACACAGTTGAGGCGCACCGCGCCGAAATGGTCACGCGGGCCAAAGTCCGGCTCCGCGAGCGAGGATTCTTATTGAGATGACCGCCACATCGCTCATCGCCGCGCCTCAAACGCGCGTGCAACGCACCGAACAGGCTCTTTTTCGTGGCGCCTCGCTCACCTTGGGCAATACGGAATACCGAGACGCGGTTCGCCCTCTGCTGGATAGCCTTCTCGAAGCGGACACTGCTCCACGCGACATCACTGTCGATGCGCTGCGCCTTCCGCGAAAGCAAGCGAAGGCGGACATCGTGGCGCGCGAACCCGGCATTGCCGCTGGTCTTGAAGAACTTGCCTTTTTGCTTCGCACGTCGCAGCTCGCCGTCTTTCTTCTCGTTAAGGACGGCACGCCATTTACTGCGGGGGAAGTTCTCGCCCGCCTTGAAGGCGATGAATCAAAGCTCCTCTCTTCGGAACGAGTGGGATTGAATCTACTTCAGCGAATGTGCGGCATTGCCACTACGGCTCATCGTCTGCAGGGCAGGGTCTCTCGCCGTAATCCAGAATCGCGCCTGGTTGCGACCCGGAAGACTCCCTGCGGCTTGCTCGATAAACGCGCCGCGCATCTCGGCGGTGCCGGAACGCACCGTCTCGGATTGGGCGACGCCATCCTCGTCAAGAACAATCATCTAGCCATGCTCGGGCCCAGCGAAGAGAACGCCGCTCCCGTAGCCATCGAGCGCGCTTGGGAACTCCGGCGCGAGTCGGCTTTTATCGAAGTCGAAGTGCGCAGCGCACCAGCCGCTCTTGCCGCGGCTGCCAAGTTCCGTAGCGTTCGCGAGCAAGACGACAGAAGCTTTCCCTGTTTCTTGCTGCTCGACAACATGAGCCCGCAGGAAATCGCCCGGATCATTGAGGCCTTACGTGCGAAGAATTTGTACGACGACGTGCTGATCGAAGCCAGTGGGCGAATTACGGAAGGCAATATCGAGGAATACGCGGCGGCCGGGGCAGATGCCATATCGGTCGGCGCGTTAACGCATTCCGTGCGGGCGCTCGATCTTGCCCAAAAAATTTCATAACCCCAGTGAAAGGAACTTAGATGACTACTGCAGCGGCACCACAGAAATCATTCGACGAACGGTACGAACTTCCGGTCATTCAAAATATCGCCGACTCGCCCGAAGAAATTCTTCGCAAGCAGAAGCGCGTCCGCGAGCTTTGCGCTGAGCGAAAAGCGATCATCCTGGCGCATCTTTATCAGCGTCCGGAAATCCAGGAGGTCGCGGACGCCGTCGCGGATTCGCTGCGACTTTCCCAGACCGCCGCGAAAACGGATGCGGCCGCGATCGTCTTCTGCGGCGTCCACTTCATGGCGGAGACAGCTTCGATCCTCTGCCCGGAAAAGACCGTGCTTTTGCCCGACTTGCGCGCCGGCTGTTCGCTCGCCGCTTCGCTCACCGTTGAGGAATTGCGCGAATGGAAGTCGAAGTATCCCGACGCGGTCGTCGTGGCTTACATCAACACGTCGGCGGCCGTGAAAGCCGAAAGCGATTATTGCTGCACCTCCGCAAATGCAGCGAAAGTTGTCGCTTCGATTCCGGCCGACCGGCCAATTTTGTTCGTCCCGGATAAATACCTCGCCACGGTCGTCGCGCGCCAAACCCAGCGGACCAACGTGATCGCGTATCCCGGTTACTGCCACGTTCACAAGACCATCAAGCCCGAGCAGGTGAGCCAGGTTATGGAAGATCATCCGGATATCGAGTTGCTGCTGCATCCCGAGTGCGGCTGCGTCAGCTCCTGCATGGCTAAGGTTTTTGACGGCACTTTGCCGCAGGATAAAACGTTCTTCCTCTCCACAGAAGGCATGATCAAGCATATCCGCCAATCTCCCGCGCCCGAATTCGCTGTCGGCACCGAACTGGGCATCATGCATCGCCTGAACAAGGATTTTTCGGACAAGAAGTTCTATCCCGTGAACCCCGAGGCGGTATGCGCCTTCATGAAGACCATCACACTCGACAACGTGATCCAGTCTCTCGAAACGATGTCCCCGGAAGTCCGCGTGCCCGCTGAAATTGCGGATAGAGCGCGCGGGGCGATCGATCGCATGCTGCAGTTCGCGTGAGGGATAATGCCGGGAAAACTGAAAATCGGAATTCTGGGTGTGGGCTCAATCGGCCAGACAGTCGCAAACGCGATTGATCGCGGCAGCATTAACGTTGAACTTGTAGCGATCTGCGATCAGGATGCCAGCCGGGCGGAGGGTTTCGCGGCTGTTCTGTCGTCCCGCCCGCCAATGGTTTCGATGGACGAGCTGATCGACCGTACGGATCTGGTCGTCGAGGCCGCCGGTCAGGCTGCTCTCTGCGAACTTGTGCCCAAGGCCCTCGCTCGCCGGCGCGATTTGCTCATTCTGAGCGTCGGTGGTCTCCTCGGTCACAACGAATGGTTTCTCGAAGCGGAGGAGAAGGGCTGCCGCATTTACATTCCTTCCGGCGCTATCGCGGGGCTTGACGGAATCAAATCCGCGTCAATGGGCCGCATCGATTGCGCCGTACTTACCAGCCGCAAGCCCGCGGCCGCGCTCAGAGGCACGAAATACGTTGCCGAACGCGGGATCGCCGTCGATGAGATGACGCAAGAGACGATAATCTTCGACGGCACCGCCGAAGAGGCGGCCCGCGCCTTCCCGACTACGTCAAATGTGGCGGCCTCGCTTCGCCTTTCAGTCGATCCGAAGGTTCCGGTTCGGGTCCGTGTAATGGCTGTTCCCGGCGGTACGCAGAACGTTCATGAGATTCGAGTGAAAGGCGAATTTGGGGAGCTTGCGGTGGACGTAAAGAATGTTCCGTCGCGCGCTAACCCACGTACATCGCAGCTCGCGGCTTTTTCCGCGCTTGCTACTCTCGCAAACCTCACGCGCACACTGCGCGTCGGCAATTAGGAGTTCGCTAGTGCGGCACCTACAGCGTAGACGATACGCTAGCCGCATATGCTCCGATTGCGGCTGATGCTGTTTGGCGCGTGCCTGTGATAGTGTTTTTCTCTGATTGCGCGCAATCCGGAGCGAGGCCATGGAACATTCCGAAGGTTTTCTTAAGCTCGTGAAAGACGCCAAGAAGCACGTCAAGGAAGAAGACTTTCGCGAGACGAAGAAACGGATTGACGCCGGCGAGAAATTTACCCTTGTTGACGTCCGCGAGGATGTTGAATGGGCGCGCGGCCATATCCCCGGCGCAATTCACCTTGGCAAAGGCATCATTGAACGCGACGTCGAAAAGGCGATTCCCGATAAGGAAGCGACGATCGTCCTTTATTGCGGCGGTGGTTTCCGCTCGGCGCTCGCCGCGGATAATCTCCAGAAAATGGGCTACCGCAATGTGATCTCGATGGACGGCGGCTGGCGCGGCTGGACCGAATCGGGCTTCCCTGTCATCCGGGATTAGCTGAACGTATTCCCTTCGACCTTAACTCCCTATTTCTTCGAAATGTATCCGTATGCCGGCCTCATTCCCAAGCGCCAGGTCGGATTGCGTACGCCATCTGCCGGCAACTTTCTCAATTTTGTCAAAAGACTGTCAAAGGCGTCCCGCGCTCTTGCGCAGCAGGGTACGTTGCCGCACTATGCCGCTCACCCCGGAAAACGCCGCAGGCCCGACTGATCGACTGATCAAGGAGAACGGTGATGAAACTCTTCGCAAGAATGGCCGCTTTGTGGATGAGCGTTGTTCTCGTCGCCCTGGCAATACCGACCGTAGCGCATGCTCAGCACTACAACCAGACGAATCTGGTTGCCGACGTGCCTGCCACCGCCACCGCAGCGCATTACGACGTAAACCTCAAAAACCCTTGGGGTTTGGCGCGCAGCCCCAGTTCGCCCTGGTGGGTCAGCGACAACGGTGCCGGCGTCGCGACGCTCTTCAGCGGCGATGGAACCGCTTCCAGTTTGGTCGTGAAAATTCCTGGCCCGAAGGGCAGCGCACCGGATTTTTCCGCCACACCGACGGGCGTGGTCTTCAACGGCACGAGCAGCTTCGGCGGCTCTCATTTCATTTTCGCCACGGAGGATGGAACGATCTCCGCATGGACCAGCGGAGCCAGCGCCGTTCTCGAGGTGGACAATTCCCAGATTCCCAACGCCGCGAACGGTGCCGTTTACAAAGGCGCGACGATTGCCGAGCACAATGACGCTCTTTATCTTTACGTAACGAACTTCCGTGCCGGCCGTGTCGAGATCTACGACTCAAACTTTCAGCCTGTGAAGTTCACCCACAAAGATAACGATTTCGGCGAAAGCCTTTTCGGCGCATTCCTCGACAACGATTTCGCTCAGCCGTTCGAAGACTTTCGGATTCCCCGCGGCTTTGCGCCCTTCAACATTCAAAACATCGGCGGAAGCCTTTTCGTCACCTATGCCAGGCAGGATTCGGCAAGACACGACGACGTCGCTGGCGATGGACTAGGCTACGTCGATGTATTTAGCCCGGGAGGACGTCTCGAAATGCGCTTACAGCACGGCCCATGGTTCAATTCGCCCTGGGGCGCCGTGTGGGCGCCACGCGATTTTGGCACGTTCAGCAACCGGGTGCTGATCGGCAATTTCGGCAGCGGCAAGATCGCTGTTTTTGATGGATTCGATGGTCACTTTGTCGGTTTCATGGAAGACACTAACAATAACCCGATCGTGATCGACGACTTGTGGGCTCTGATGTTTGGGAATAGCGCCATTGGCTGCCCGAGCACGCCGCCTGCAGGCTCCGGCCTGCCGAAGTGTGGTTCCGCAGGGCCGTACAATGCTCTTTTCTTCACCGCGGGGCTAAACCAGGAATCCAACGGACTGCTGGGTACATTGACGCCGGTTACAGCGGAGCTGAATGGCGATAATCAGTAACGGCGCCGATTCTACTCTGCGGCCGCGGGCGGGCGGCTTTTCGCGGAAGTGAAAGGCGCCCTGATTATCGGGTTTACCCGATAATCTCTAAAGTTTTCTCCGCAATATGATCCAGAGTAGCTCTTATGGCATGCCCGAGCCCAGCTGCGCTATCTTTTCGCATGCGATTCATCGTCCGAGAGCCCAAGCGGCCAGGCAAGCCTAAGAAAGCTCGTTAAGACTCACGCATACGGCCTGCGCGTTGTAGTCACGCACGAATACATGCTTTTGATGCCGCGCGATGCTGCTTATCCCTAATAGCGATTTCGCTGCCAAGCCCTTACGCTAAGGGACGGACCAGCCGCAGAGGGAAAAATGCGAATTTACGAACGGTTAGCTGGAATTGCCGTGGTCGCCAACATGTTGCTGGCTGCGCCCGGTTTTATCCTTGCGCAAAACTCGCCCAAACAAGACGCGCAGAATGCGGGCCACGAAACCAAACAAGCCGCAAAAGATACGGGTAAAGCGGCGAAAGGCGTAGCTAAGAAAACGGGCCACGCCGTTAAAAAGGAAACCAACAAAGCAGCTTCAAAAACGGAGCAGGGCGCGCGCAAAGTCAAGCACAAGACCGACCCCGACCATTAGCTCGCACGATCGCGGAGCCCGCGCAGATTTAGGTACGCCCCGATGATCCTCAT
>DATEME010000177.1:0-1644 GCA_035275865.1 Candidatus Acidiferrales bacterium
TAGAGTCGTTTCTGCAAGTGTTGCCGCCGGGCATACGATCTGCTTTCGAATTTCGGCACGAGTCATGGTTTTGCGAAGAGGTTTTCGCGTTGTTACGCAAAGCAAACGCCGCTCTATGCGAGGCGGAAAGCGAAAGCATGAAGACGCCACCCGTGCAGACCGCTGATTTTGCGTATTTGCGGCTTCGCCGGGAGGACTATTCGTCCGCCGCGAGGAAACAGATCGCTCGACGCGTTGCCGAAGTCGCCGCTATCGGAGATGTGTTCGTCTACTTCAAGCACGAGGATACGCCGGAAGGTGCGCTTTACGCCGAGGAACTGCTCGCCGCGAAGCGCTGAGGATGTGCGATAGAATAGAACACATCGGAATTTCAAGAAGCGGCGTAAAGTCATGATTCATCGATATGTGCTGCACAATGACCGCCTGTTGCCTGTGGAGCAGGTGCGTCTATCGCCCGGACAGTCCGGCTTATTGAGCGGCTGGGGACTGTTTACGACGATGCGAATCGTCGAGGGAGTCGCGTTTGCGTTCGAGCGGCATTGGAAGCGGCTGGCGCGCGATGCGGAGAAAACCCGCTGCCCGTTTCCATTTGACGAAGAGACGGTGCGGGGACGACTCGGAGAGGTGCTGCGCGCCAATGAAGTGCGCGAAGGCTGCGCTCGGGTTTATTTAATTTCCAATCAGATCGGATTTTGGCGCAGTGATGAAGATTTCGGGCCGGCTGATCTGGTGATCAGTTCATCAGGATTGCCTTCATATCGCGATCCGCTGCGGCTGGCGATGCGCGAACATGGGCGGCACGCAGCGTCGCCGCTGGCGGGAGTCAAGGTGACGTCATGGCTGGCGAACGTCTGGAGCCTGAGCGAAGCGCAGCGAGATGGATACGACGAAGTGATTTTGCTGAATGAGCGCGGCGAAGTGGCTGAGTGTACTGCGGCAAATGTGTTTTGCACGAAGAGCGGGCGCGTTTTTACGCCGCCGCTCTCGTCTGGGTGCCTTGCGGGAATCACGCGGGAAGTCGTGATGGAAATTGGACCGGGCAAAGGGATTGAGATCGAGGAACGGACGCTCTTCCCGGAGGATCTTTACTCGGCGGACGAGGTTTTTATTTCGTCGACGAACCGCAGCATGCTGAATGTGAGCGAAATTGCCGGTAGAAAGATTTCGACTCCGCGCGAGCCGATTGCACGCACGTTGGAGAAGATTTTCAACGAATATGTGCGGGAATATGTGAGCACGCACTCCGTAGCAGCCCTGAGGAGCTAGTTCACTGAGTCGTAGGGGCGGCACGGTATGTCTTCGCGGCGGTGATTGGGTAAAATGAAAACGCGGAGGTAACGGCGATGGCTGATCTAGCGAGTAAGACCTGCGTTCCATGCAAAGGAGGCGTGCCGCCGCTGGCGGGCGTCCAACTGAATACATTGGCAAAAGAGGTGCCGAACTGGAAAGTGGTGAATGGGCACCATATCGTAAGGACCTTCGAATTTCCTGACTTCAAAGCCGCGTTAGCCTTTGTGAACAAGGTCGGGCACGTCGCGGAAGAGCAGGGACATCATCCCGACATCATGATGGGCTGGGGGAAAGCTGAAGTGACCACGTGGACGCACAAGATCGACGGGCTTACCGAGAGCGATTTCATCTTGG
>DATEME010000178.1:0-10814 GCA_035275865.1 Candidatus Acidiferrales bacterium
GGCGGGAGTCGCGCCGACGAGATAACCCGTTTTGAGGTCCTGCGATGTGGCGCCCGCGATGGCGGAGGCGATGCAAACGAGGCCGCCGATCGTCAAGGCGAGTACAGCGTAGGAGCCGCTGGTCCAGTGAATGACGAGGAAGACGGCACAGGTTGCCATGAGGGTGGCGATGGTCATGCCGCTGATCGGATTGGAGGAGTTGCCGATCAGTCCGCTGATGCGCGACGCCACCGTGACGAACAAAAATCCGAACACGATGATAAAGAGCGCGGCGACGAGGTTTGCAAAAACTCCGCTTTGCGCGCCGGGGATGGGCTTGAAGGTGAGGAGAGCCCAGATCATCGCGAGGATGACGATCGATCCGATGATCACGACGCGCATGGAGAGGTCGCGTTCGGTGCGGCTGGCGGCGGGCATGGCTTCGCGTTGCGCGCGGACATCTTTCAAGCCGGCGGTGAGGGCCGACCATATCGTCGGCATGGTTTTGATTAGCGTGATCAGGCCCGATGCGGCAACGGCTCCCGCGCCGATTGGACGAATGTAACTTGCCCAGAGCATGTCCGGCGTCATTTGCGGAATTGGGACTGTGCTGGGATAGAGCGCCGTGTTCGGTGCGAGCGAGCCGAAAAAGCGGATGGCGGGCATCATCACGAGCCAGGAGATGACGCCGCCGGCGAAGAGCGTGCCCGCGACGCGCGGACCGATGATGTAGCCGACGCCGAGATACTCGGAGGTGATGGTGCAGCGCGCGGATGCGCCGGGCAGCCACTTCGGCTGGTAGTCAGGCTGGCCGGGCCACAGGCCGAAGGTGTTCATGCAGAACGTGTAGATGCCGCCGAGGCCCAAGCCCCAGAAGACGCGGCCGGCGAACGATCCGCCTCGCTCGCCCGCGACGAGGACGTCGGCGCACGCAGTGCCTTCGGGGAAGGTGAGATTGCCGTGTTCTTTGACGATTAACTGGCGGCGAAGCGGGATCATGAAGAGCACGCCGAGTGTTCCACCGAGAAGCGCCAGGAAGAAGACGCGCCAGTATTCGGTGTTGAGCGAGAAGCCTAGGAAAATCAGCGCGGGAATTGTGAAGATCACTCCGGCAGCGACGGATTCGCCGGCCGAGCCGGTGGTTTGGACGATGTTATTTTCGAGGATGGTGCCGCGGCCAAACGCGCGGAGGATGCTGATCGAGAGTACGGCGATGGGAATGGAGGCGGAGACGGTCAGGCCGGCGCGCAAACCGACATACACGGACACAGCGCCGAACAGGATGCCGAAAAGCGCGCCCAGGACCACGGCGCGCAGAGTGAATTCGCGAAGGTTCTGTTCAGGCGGCGTGTAAGGCTGAAACTCACCGGCCGGCGCGGTGGAACTCCAGGTTTTTGTGGCCAAGCGTTGCCTCCGTACCGTCTGGCCTGCCTATGATATTCGAAACGACCGTGTCCGATAGCCGCGGGTGCAAAAATGCGGCTCGCGTCTACGATTTCTGCGCTAAGCGCTGGCGGACGCGATCGCTGAGCAGCTTGCCGTCGACGGTTTTGCCTTCCAGGCGCGCGCGGGCGGCTTTCACGACGGCGCCCATCGCTTTGATCGAATCGGCGTCGGTTTCGGCGATCGCCTCTTCAATGGCGCGGTGCATTTCTTCGTCGCTTGGAGCAGCCGGCAAATACTCTTCGATGATCGCGATCTCCTGTGTCTCCTTATCCGCGAGATCGGGGCGACCGCCCTTCGTGAACTGATCGACGGACTCACGCCGTTGCTTGACGAGCGTCTGCAGCATCTGCAGCGACTCCATATCGTCGAGAGGCCGCATTTTTTCCACTTCTTTCAGTTTCAGGGCGCTTTTGACCATGCGCAAGACGCTGAGGCGCAGTTCGTCTTTCTCCTTCATCGCAGCAGTGAGATCGGCCTGAATGCGTTCCAGGTAGCTCATTTGGGCTTGTTTTCTCCGCGCAAAGAATAGCATACCGGACCTTGCCGCATCAGCACCGTGCAGTGTTTCCGGCGAGAAAGTTGCACAGGAACGGGGCTCGTCTTAGCGCGGCGCGAACGCAGTTTCGCTTGGGCGAAAGTGTGGGGAAGCGCTTCCGCAATTGACAGAAACACCCGCAGCCTTTAACCTTTTTAGGCCATGAAAATCATCGTTGCAGACAAAATCAGTGAACGCGGTATCGCACTTCTTCGCGAAACAGGATGGGAAGTTGTCACGCCTTCGGCGGCGGAATTGCCCAGCGCAATTGCGGATGCAGACGGCCTTGTTGTGCGCAGCGCTACGAAAGCGACTGCGGCTCTTCTCGAAAAAGCACAGAAGCTTCGCGTCATCGGCCGCGCGGGAGTGGGCGTCGACAACGTCGATGTCGATGCCGCAACGCGGCGTGGCGTCTTGGTGATGAATACGCCGGGCGGCAATTCCGTAAGCGTGGCTGAACACACGCTGGCACTCATGCTCGGGTTGGCGCGCTCCGTACCACAAGCGACGGCCTCGACTCACGCAGGCCGGTGGGAAAAGTCGTCGCTTTCGGGGACCGAACTTCGTGGCAAGACGCTGGGTCTTGTTGGTCTAGGCCGCATCGGCATGGAAGTGGCAAAGCGGGCGCGCGCGCTCGGCATGAAGGTGATCGCGCACGATCCCTATGTGAGTCCCGCCGCTGCGCGAGAGCTGGAAGTGGAACTACTGCCGCTCGACGAGGTTTTCAAGCAATCGAACGTGGTCTCGCTGCACACGTCGCTTAGCTCCGCGACCGAGAATCTGATTAACGCGGCAGCTATCGCGAAGATGAAAAAAGGCGCGTGGATTATCAACTGTGCGCGCGGAGAGTTGATTGACGAAGGCGCTTTGGCCGATGCTCTCAAATCCGGCCATTTGGCCGGCGCCGGGCTCGATACCTTCGCGGTCGAGCCGCCGAAGAATTCGCCGCTCATCGGATTGCCCAACGTAATCGCCACGCCGCACATTGCCGGCTCGACGCGCGAGGCGCAGGAGGAAGTTGGTATCGCGATCGCGCATCAGGTGAAGGACTATCTCTCGGAAGGAATCATCCGCAACGCGGTGAATATGCCTTCGCTCTCGGCCGAGCAGTATCGTCGCGTTAGGCCCTACCTCGAACTCGGCGAACGCCTCGGCGCTTTCGTGGCACAAGCCGCTCCGGGACGGAGCTTCAGCCGCGTTCGCATTCGTTATACGGGCGAACCTTCGGAGCTCGGTTCCCACATGATTCGGGCTTCGATTCTCGCCGGCATTTTGAATGCGGTGCTCGATGAACAGGTCAATCTGGTAAACGCCGCAGACATGGCGTCTTCCCGCGGACTTGTTGTCGAAGAGACGACACATCGACGGGAGCGCGGTTTCCCGAACACCGTCGAAGTTACTATCGGCGGCGGGGGCAGCGAACTCACCGTCGAGGGTACTGTCGGTCAGGACGGTTCGCCGCGAATTCTCGCGCTGGACGGTATCGGCCTTGAAGCGCCGCTCGAGGGCACGCTGCTGCTTACGCGTAACGTCGATGTACCCGGTGTGATCGGCAAGATCGGAACGGCGCTCGGATCGCTCGGTATCAACATTGCGACGTTCACGTTGGGCCGGCGCTCGGCGACGCGCGGCGCGGATGCCCTGGCGCTGGTCGGACTCGACGGCAAAGTTGAGGCGTCCGTCGTCCAACACATTCTCGGCTTGCCGTCTATTACGGATGTAAAACTGGTTCGGCTACCAGGCGCGGCTAAGGTTACTGCCGCCGGCTAGCCTGGGTCTGTCGCGCGGGTGCCCAGCCTGCGAGTGATTATAGGGGCGCGTGCCTGCCCGGAAAGAGACGGCATGCGCCCCTTTCTAATTGCCACAGTTGATTTCAGTGAGGTCGCAATTTGCGACCTCAAAAAACGGGAGATCCATGCCGAAAGCGACCGCAATTTTGCCTGCCGATCGAATCGAATCCCGCATTCTGCTGATCCGCGGGCAAAAGGTGATTCTGGATTCCGATCTGGCGGAACTTTACGGCGTGAACACAAAGCGCCTGAACGAGCAGGTGAAGCGCAACAGGGACCGCTTTCCTGCCGATTTCATGTTTCAGCTGAGTCTGGCGGAGACGGAGACTTTGAGGTCGCAAAGTGCGACCTCAAAAAGCGCACGCGGCGGGCGCCGTTATAGGCCCTACGCCTTCACCGAGCACGGCGCCATTATGGCGGCCAGCGTCCTGAACACGCCGCGAGCCGTGGAAGTGAGCGTGTACGTGGTGCGCGCCTTCATCAATCTGCGTGAAACGATCGGAACACACAAAGAACTCGCCCGCAAGTTTGCCGAGCTCGAACAACGAACGGAAACTCACGACGAAGATATTGCCGCGCTATTCGAAGCCATCCGACAGCTCATGGAGCCACCAGAGAAGCCCGCCAAGCGCATCGGTTTCCTATCCGAAAATAAGCGCTAACCGCAGAGACGAACGAAAAAGAACGAAAAGGCTATCGGCTGAATCAGCGGGAGCTGAGGAGGTTCGCGTCGCGCTGATCGAGCAGGGCGAGTTCGTGGGCGAAAAGGGGATTTTCGGGGAATTCCTTAGTCAATTCCGCCAGCAAGACACGGGCGCGGGCATTCTGATGTTCGCGTTCGGAGGCCAAAGCGAGCAGGATCTTCGCAAAGGGGCGCAAAAAGTGGCCCTGATCCGCCGCCGTTTGCAACTCGGCCATGCCACGGTCCTTGTCGCCGTGAATTCCACCAAACCAGAGGAACATCTTCTTGTAAGCGGGAAGGCAACCGATCACGTAATTGCTGGTCCCGAGCGCGACGTAAGCATCGCTCGCCGTGGGATCCACAGCGAGGAGCGTCTTTGCCTCATCCTCCGCTTGGCGCATCAGGGTGAGCGCAGTGAGTTGCTTCTTTTCGATTATCTCGTCGTAGTTCGATTCCATGCCGTCGGCCATGGTGATCGCGAGCAATGCCTGCGGGTCATGCGGGTCCACTTTCAGTCTCGCTTTGGCAGCGGCACGCGCGGCCGCATTCGCTCGGAGAAACGCAGTGTTATGACTGCTTGAGCCGTTACCTTCCACGCCACCCAAGAAGCGATCGTCATCGAGGAAAAATTTGGAAGTGAGGACGCCTTTCGCGCTGAACTCTTCGTAAAGATACGTTGCCGCCTCTGCCGCTTTGCCGAGAGGATCCGCCGGCCGTGCCTTCTGGTAATCGTCGAACTGCTCACGCGCGCCATGGAAATCGAGCCTGTAGAGATCGCGGAACCCATTGTCGAGAATCAGCGCTGCGCGGGGAGCCGGCGCAATCGGATCCGCCGAAGAGTCTGTCGCAGGGGACTTGCGCGCGCTTACGAAAGGCGCACAAAGCAGAAGCACTCCCGCGACCGAGCCCGTTTGGAGCATACGACGCCGTATTGTCAAGCAAGCTCTCAATTCCACCACCGTATCAGGCTGGGGAAACGCCCCCTGCTAGTCCTTACTATATGAGAATGCGCGGGAAATCAATGAGTTGTATCCGCTAGGGTGTGCTCGGGAGAACAAGGGCAAAAGAAAAGCGAGAGTGGGGACCTGTTGTCACGCGGTCGTGTGCTGCGCGACTGGTGTAGCCGATTCGACGCGCTTGCTTCGTCGCATAAAGATGGAGCCGATGAAGATGGCGAGGCTCAGCGGAAGAAAGAGAACGGCATCGCGCGTCAAGTCCCAGAGGCCGATAGGCGCGCCGCCTTGGCCGAAGCAACCGCAATTGATCGCGAGGCCCCGATGCCACGCGGAAAACATCGCGTAAATAAAAACGCAAATGGCCAGCGTGGAAAGCAGTGACGAGACACGCAGGGCAAAACCGCTCAGCAGCCAGATCGCGAGCACAATCTCAAAGAATGGCAGGAAATGCGCGAGGGGACTCACCGCCCACGCCGGAAGAATTTGGAACGAATCGACGCCCATTGCGAACATTGCCAGGGAGGTCTTTACTGAAGCGACTGTCCAAGGCATTCCGGCGAGCGGCTTGAGCTTGCCGAAGGCAGCGGCCAGGAAAATGCCTGCGAGCACGATCCGCCCGATGGTCAACAGAATTTTTCCGGTCTTTTGGCGCGATGTCTGTTCCATATCGAAAATTCCTATTGCTGCAAAAGTGTGTCAAAGAGCTGCTTCAAGACCGGCCAGGAAACGGCGAAGTAAACGGGAGCGAACGTGTGGCCTTTATAGGTGACCACGAAAGCCGGGGTACCCGGCGTGGAGATTTTGTAGCCGAGCCGGATGTCTTGCGCGATGTACGGATCGACGGGACAAGGATGCACAATTCCCGTCATCGGATCAGCCGATGGAAAATGGGCTTGCGGCGCCGGCATCGCTCCCTGTTTCATGATCGCTTCCACACGTTTGAAATCCGAGGCAGGCATTGCGGCGGCAATGTACTTGGCGATGTCGCCATCGGATCCCCACGCGTCCTGATTGTCATAAAGCGCTGTTTCTGCCGCTTCAAACTGCCCTACTTCAGCGCATGCATTTGCCCAACGCGCCGCCTCGCCTGAATATTTGTGCATCGGCATCGGAAAATCGTGATGAACCAAATAGACCTTTCCGGATGGCACGTAATAGCGAATCACCTGCGTCAAGGTTTGGTCGTAAAACGCGCGGCAATAGGGACACTGATAGTCTGAATAAACTTCCATTTTGATCGGCGCGGTGCTTACGCCGTAGCTCTTGCCGGGAGCGCGGAGGGTAGTCTGAGGTGTCGCGGGCAGTTTGCTAACCGCGCAAAGTATCGCGATCAGGACGACGGAAATCCGAAAGCCGCTGCCTGGTTTCCGCGCAAACAAACCGGGTTTTGATCGCCGATCCATTTCACCTTCTTTGCGCGTCCGCACGAAGCGCATCTTCACGCCTACTGGCTCAAAATCGAATCGAGGAATTGCCGGAAAATGGGCCATGAGACGTAACTGGAGCCCTGAGCTATCTTTTGACCATTGTGATAAACGATGTAGGTCGGCGTCGCGTTAACGTTGTCTTTGTAACCGGCCTCGATGTCTTTTGCGATGTAGGGATCGACCGGGCATGAGCGACCGCTCTTGGCGAGCGGATCGACGTTGGACATTGTCACTTGCGGCGCCGGAGTGGTGCAATCCTTCATGATCGCGGCCACTTTTTCGAAGTCAGACCGCGGCATCGCTTGCGCAATAAAAGGAGCGATGTTGCCATTTGCCGCCCACTTATCCTGATTGTCGTAAAGAGCGCCCTCGGCCGAGCCAAATTCGCCAACGGTTGCCGCAGCGTCTGCCCAGCGCGCTGCCTGTCCAGAATAGGGATGCATTGAGAGCGGGTAATCGTGGTGAATGATATAGACTTTGCCGGCTGCAACGTAATCGTTGATGAGCGAGCGCAACGTATTCTCGTAAAAGCTTCGGCAGATGGGACATTCATAGTCGGTGAAAAGTTCGAGCGTGATCGGTGCGCCCTTTGTCCCGTACGTCTTTACGGGGTCTGAAACTGATATGGCTGCCTTCGTCGGAGGCGCTTTGTGGGCCACGTGGGACGCTTGCGGAGCCGCGTGCAATGTAGCTACCGCCAAAAGCGCCAACGCAGCGGCTCCATAAAGCAGCTTTATCGTGATGCGGCGCCATATCAGGCCGTCGGCCTGTCCGTGGAAATCTGGTTCAAGGTTCAACTCGTCCCCCATCCCTTTTTATTCAGGTGTACTTTACGATGGCAAAAAGAATAACGCTTTACTGGCTCAGCAGCGAATCGAAAAATTGCTTCAAAATCGGCCATGTAACGATGTTCGAACTGCTCGCGATCTTTTTGCCCTTGTAGAAAATGATGTAAGTTGGCGTGTAGTTTACCGGAACGCCGAAGCCCAGCTTGATATCGGGCGCGATGTACGAGTCAACCGGGCATCCATGCCCGCTTTTCGCAAGCGGGTCGGCGTCGGGCGTGCTTGCCTGCGGGGCGGGAGTCGTGCAGCTTTTCATGATCGCCTGCACACGTTCGAAGTCGGCCTTTGGCATTGCCTCCGAAACCCATTTCGAGATGTTCCCATCGGATTCCCAACTCGGTTGATTGTCAAAGAGCGCTGCTTCGGCTGGGCCGAATTCGCCCACCATAGCGGAGGCGTTCGCCCATCGCGCGGCCTGCCCCGAATATTGGTGCATTACGAGCGGGAAATCGTGGTGGATCAAGTAAACCTTGCCCGAGGCAACATAGTCGTTGATCATCGGCTTCAGCGCTTGTTCATAAAGCGCGCGGCATCCGGGGCATTGATAATCGGTGAAGGCTTCGAAGATGATCGGTGCGGACTTGGATCCGTAGGTCTTCACAGGCGCGGCGAGAGGGGCCACAGCGTGGACAGCCGCGCGATGCGCTGTCTTTTGCGCTGCGCCTGGCGCCGCATTCAACCTGGCGCAACCAACGGCCGCCAGAATCGCGGCACCTGCGAGCGTGATGCAGACCGAAAGCCTCTTTCGTGCAGAATAGCTGTTTGGCTTCATGACCCACCTATTATTTGTTCGCTCTAGACAGACGTATTGTAGCGCGAAATGTACCACAGCATTCGACACGGCATCCGCTCACCGTGTGCTTTAGGAACGAATAGCCGTCCAGTTGGGATGCCAAAACCTGTCGGATTACTTACGGTTAGATGCTGTTTCGGATGGACGTTTTGCCCTGCTCGTTGATTGAAGTAAGGGAAGACGATCCGGGGTTAAGCGTGAAGACGGATGCTGTAAGTCAAGCGCACACATAGAGATATTGACATGCACAAGATACTTGACAATAACACACTCAACCTGTATTATGCTCCTCGTGCGGAGGATGCGAACCAGGCTCACGGCCGGTTCGTTACTTAGGAGCTACTAATGAGCAAGATTATTGGGATTGATTTGGGCACGACCAACTCGGTCGTGGCCGTGATGCAGGGCGGTGAGCCGACCGTGGTCCCCAATCAGGAGGGGGCGCGTACGACGCCTTCGGTGGTTGGCGTTACGAAGAGCGGTGAGCGGCTTGTGGGGCAGGTGGCCAAGCGGCAGGCCATCACCAACCCGGAAAACACGATTTATTCGATCAAGCGCTTCATGGGGAGGCGCTTCGACGAAGTAAACGAAGAAATGAAGATGGTCCCCTACAAGGTCGTTAAACAGGGCGACCATGTTGCCGTCGTCGCGCAGGGTAAGGAGTTCACTCCGCCGGAAATTTCGGCAATGATTCTCCAGAAGCTGAAGACCGCGGCGGAAGACTTCCTCGGCGAGAAGGTGACCGATGCAGTGATCACCGTCCCGGCGTACTTCAATGACGCGCAGCGGCAGGCCACGAAGGACGCAGGCAAGATCGCCGGTCTGGACGTGAAGCGCATCATCAACGAGCCGACGGCCGCCGCGCTGGCTTACGGGCTCGATAAAAAGAAGGAAGAGACGATCGCGGTCTACGACTTTGGCGGCGGCACGTTCGATATTTCGATCCTCGAAGTAGGCGAAGGCGTTATCGAAGTGAAGGCCACCAACGGCGATACGCACTTGGGCGGCGACAACATCGACCAGCGCCTCGTCGACTGGTTGATTGAGGAATTCAAGCGCGATGAAGGCCTCGATCTTCGCGGCAAGGGTAACGAAATGGCATTGCAACGGCTGCGCGATGCGGCGGAGCGCGCCAAGATTGAGCTTTCGACCACGATGGAGACCGAGATCAATCTGCCGTTTATCACGGCGGATGCGAGCGGCCCGAAACACCTGGTGAAGAAACTCACGCGGGCGCGGCTCGAGTCGATGGTGGAAGACATCGTGAAGCGGTCGATCGAGCCCTGCAAGCTGTGCATGAAGGACGCGGGCGTGGATGCAAGCAAGATCAACGAGGTCGTGCTCGTCGGCGGGCAGACCCGCATGCCGATGATCCAGCAGCTTGTGAAAGACCTCTTCGGGCGCGAAGGGCACAAGGGCGTCAACCCGGATGAAGTGGTGGCCGTCGGGGCCGCGATTCAAGGCGGCGTGCTCGCGGGCGAAGTGAAGGACATCCTGCTGCTGGACGTGACGCCGCTTTCGCTGGGCGTGGAAACGCTCGGCGGCGTGATGACGGTACTGATCCCGCGCAATACTACGATTCCCACGCGCAAGTCGGAGATCTTCTCGACGGCCGCGGACAATCAAACGTCTGTGGAGATTCACGTGTTGCAAGGCGAACGGCCGGTGGCCAGCGGAAACCGCACGCTCGGGAAATTCCAGTTGATCGGAATCCCTCCGGCGCCGCGAGGATTGCCGCAGGTCGAGGTCACGTTTGACATTGACGCGAACGGCATCTTGAACGTCTCGGCGAAGGATACCGCGACGAACAAGGAGCAGAAGATCACGATCACTTCGTCGACGGGTCTGACCAAGGAAGAAGCGGACCGGTTGGCGAAAGAAGCCGAAGTGCACGCCTCGGAGGATAAACAGCGTGTTGCGGAGGTCGATGCGCGCAACCGGCTCGACAACATGGTCTACCAGACGGAGAAGCTGATTAAGGAAAACCGCGAGAAGCTCTCGGATGCAGATGCCAAGGCGGCCGAGGAAGCCATCGAAGAGGGCCGTCAGGCACTTTCGGAGGGTAAACTCGATCGCTTGAATTCGGCAATCGAGGGCCTGACGAAAGCTTCGCACCGAATCGCTGAGACGCTTTATAAGTCGCAACAGGCAGCGGGCGCATCGGCGGCCGGAAATGCGGGTCCGGGCGCACCCGGAGGCGCTTCGGGTGCTGCCGGTGCCGGCGGCCAGCAGCCTGGCGGGCAAGGCGATGTCGTTGACGCCGAGTTTGTTGACGTGGACGAGTCCAAGCGGCCGAACTAAACCGATCGCAGACTGCGGGGGCGCATCCCGTATGCGCCCCTGCACAGTTTTTCGGGGAGA